>CAJTZL010000015.1 GCA_910583695.1 uncultured Oscillibacter sp. | reverse complement strand
GCCACGAGGACCACGTGGGGGCCATTCCCTACGTCCTCAAGCAGGTGAACATGCCCATCTACTGCACCCGATTCACCGCGGGCCTCATTCAGCTGAAGCTGGAGGAGCACGGTCTGGCAAAGTCCACCAAGCTCATCACCGTGGAGCCCGGCAAGTCCGTCCGGGCGGGGAAATTCACCGTGGAGTTCATCCACGTGAACCACTCCATCGCCGACTCCGTGGCCTTCGCCATCCACACCCACATGGGCACCGTGGTCCACACCGGCGACTTCAAAATCGACTCCACCCCCATCGACGGGGAGGTTATCGACCTTGCCCGGCTGGGTGAGCTGGGCAAAGGGGGCGTGCTGGCCCTCTGCGCCGACTCCACCAACGTGGAGCGCCCCGGCTACACCATGAGCGAGCGGGCGGTGGGCCAGACCTTCATGCGTCAGTTCCAGGGCTGCGAGGACCGGATCATCGTCACCACCTTCGCCTCCAACGTCCACCGCATCCAGCAGGTGCTGGACGCCGCCGCCGCCCACGGGCGGAAGGTGGCCGTCACGGGCCGCTCCATGGAGAACATCATGCGGGTGTCCACGGAGCTTGGCTATATGAAGGTGCCCAAGAACACCCTGGTGGATATCAATAAAATCAAGAGCCTGCCGAAAAACAAGCAGGTCATCGTCACCACCGGCTCCCAGGGCGAGGAGATGAGCGCCCTGTACCGCATGGCCTTCTCCACCCACAAGCAGGTGGAGGTGGGCCCCGGGGACAAGGTGATCATCTCCGCCTCCGCCATCCCCGGCAACGAGGTGACGGTGAGCCGGGTCATCAACGAGCTGTTCCGCAAGGGTGTGAAGGTCATCTACGACCGGGCGGACATGCTCCACGTCTCCGGCCACGCCTGCCAGGAGGAACTGAAAATCATCCACGCCCTCACCCGGCCCCGGTTCTTCATCCCCCTCCACGGCGAGCAGCGGATGCTCCAGATCCACAGCCAGGTGGCCCAGCAGATGGGCATGGACCGGAACCACATTGCCATTGCGGAAAACGGCTCCATCATCGAGCTCACCGCCAAGACCCTGAAACTGGGCGGGGCCGTTCCCGCCGGGGAGGTCTACGTGGACGGCTCCGGCGTGGGCGACGTGGGCGCCGTGGTCATGCGGGACCGCAAGCGTCTGGCGGAGGACGGCATGGTAGTGGTGGTCCTGCCCACCTCCAGCCACGACGGCGGCCTCCTCAGCCCGCCGGAAATCGTCACCCGGGGCTTCATCTATGTGAAGGAGTCCGGGGACCTGATGAAGGAGCTCCAGGGCATCGCCATGGACGCGGCGGAGTCCGTCACCCGCAAGCGCGGGCGGGACGACGGGGAGCTCCGGGGCGTGGTGAAGTCCGCCGTCAGCAGCTACCTGTTCAAAACCACCAAGCGCAGCCCCATGGTCATCCCCGTTGTGACCCGGCTGTAAGCGGGGTGGCTCGTCCTTTCAAATCACACGGCGCCTAGGGGCGGGAACATCCAGGAGATGCTCCCGCCCCTGATTTGTTCCCCGTTTGCGGGGATGAAAAAAGGCGGCCCGGGGGCCGTCCCTGCATTTCAGAATCCTTTCAGCTTTTTCCCATATACTCATTTTGTATGTTGTATGAAATCATCCCCCAGGAGGAACACCCTATGGAACAGGACCTGATGGCAACCCACAGCGTCACGCTGAACAGCTTATTGGCGGAACAGCAGGCCTTGAACATGCGAATGCTGCTGGCCGTTCAGCTCCGGGACGAGGAGGCCCAGGAGACACTGCGGCGGGAGCTGGAGGAAATCTCCCTTAAAATTGAGCAGTTCCTGGAAGGGCGGCTGTAGGACGAACCCATGCGTCCGTCCCCAGGGAAGACGGCAGGAGGCGGACCGCAGGTCCGCCTTTTTCCGTCTCTGCGGCAGGGCATGGCGGGGCGTCTCCGCTCATCCCCTGCCGCAGTAGCGGCGGAGGCCGCAGTTGTACAGGGCCGCCATCCGGGGGTCCTGTACGGGCTCCTCCCGTTCGATTCCCTCGTATTGGAGAAACCAAGTCTCCCCGTCGGTGTTCAGCAGGGGCTCCAGCTCCTTCAGGGAGTAGACGGGAAGGCGGACGCTGCCCCGGCTCCAGACCCGCAGGACGTTGGGGATATCCACATCCGACGGGGAGTCGATCACCGCCAGACGGAACTCCGGGAAATAGGCCCCGCCGAAGGGCTGGTCCACATCCAAACTGGCAAAGCCGCTGTCATACAGGGACTCCAGGGCGCTCTCCAGGCTGCCGTTGTTCCACACCGGGGCGATGAGGCCGCACTCGTTGAGCTTGACCCGCTTCTCCCCCGCCGGGGGGAGGCTGGAAACGGGAATCAGGTCGTCCAGCACAAAGGGGCCCGTCTTGGTCTTGGGCAGAAAAATCCGGGACGCGCTGTCGGAGGTGAGGCTCATGGTCAGGGCGTGAATCACCCAGTCCAGGAACAGGTCGAAGTTCCGCCCGGAGACCTTGCACCGCTGGGCCCCCTGGTTCAGGAACTTGCTCATGGATTCGTAGTCCGTCAGCGCCATGGGCGGCAGGGGCCCGGCGTAAAGATTTTTCAAGCGTGTGGTGGGCAGCATGTGGACCTCCCCGCACCCTGGGGCGCGTTTCGTCAGAATATGCCTATTTTAGCACGCTTGGAGGGAAAACACAAGCTGTAAAGGGAACAACCGTTCCCGGCTCCGCCGCCGGAAAGTTCGGGTATTTCGACAGTCTGACAGGCCCCGCCGGAAACCGGCGGGGCCTGTTTGTCATTCCGTCAGGGGGAAATCCTGGCCGTAGAGCTCAATAGACTCGATCTGGTCCAAATCCAGAGGCATGGGGAAGAGGGTATCTATTTGAAGGGATGCGTCCAGGTCCGGGAGGAAGCGGGAGGTGCCGCCGGGGGTGAGGGAGCCGCCGTTTTTCATATGGAAGGTCAGGTTCTTCTCGAACCAGTCCTCCGACGTGCTCCTCGCCCCCTCCGGCCCCTGCATGGTCAGGTGCAGGGCCAGCGGCGTGAGGGTGAGGCTTTTCAGCGTCCAGGCCTCTCCGCCGATCTCGCAAACCCGATCCGGCTCCAGGCGCAGGGCCTCCGTGGGCCGCGGGGAGGCGGTCAGGGTCCAGGGACCCTTCCGCAGAATCTTGCCAATGCCCCTCTCCGGGGGAAAGAAGACCAGGTCCTGAATTTCAATACGGCAGAGGCCGGCGGAGTTCAGGGATTCGTTGAGGATGGAAAATTGCGACGTGTACTGCCCCTCGGCCTCCTCCTCCAGGGGGGAGGAGTTGAAGGCACCAAAGGCGCCCCCGCCCTCCGGGAAGACCGTGGTCAACCCCAGGCCCAGTACGCTGTGCTCCTCCTGAAGCTGTTCCAGCAATTCCGGGTCCAGCACGGTGACGCGGATGGCAAAGAGAGCGGCCTGCCCGTCGAAGACGGCGTCCAAGACCTCGATGCGCAGGCCGTCCGCCTCCACCGACCCGGCGCCGGTCTCCACCCCCATGCCCAGCAGCTGGTCCGTATCCGCCGCGTCTCCGTACTTTGGAGCCCAGTAGCTCTCCTCATACACCTGCCGGAACCAGCCCCCGCTCCCCAGGCCCACCGCCGCCGTTCCAGTGAGCAGGGCCGCGATCACTACCACCGCCAGCCAGCGGGCGGGAGTCCGAGAGCGCCGGGCGGCCTCCGGTTCCTGGACGGCCTCTCCCACGCTCCGGGGCTCCGCCAGCAGGCGGCGCATCCGCATCCGCTGCCGCCGGGAAGGGCCCGGAATTTCCGGGGCCTCCCAAATATCCCGCCGGAGGGCCTCCTCCAGGGCGGTTTTCAGCATGGCGTCAAATACAGGATTGTCCATCCAGGTATCCCTCCCTTTGCAAAGCGTCTATCAGCCGCTTCCGGCCCCGGAAGATCCGGCTCTTCACCGCGCCCTCCGTCAGTCCCAGCTCCTTCGCAATCTCTGTCAGGCTCCACTCCGCCAGAAATTTCAGCTCCAGCACCCGGCGGTAGTCCTCCGGCATGGAGCGGATCAGGGCCACCAGAGCCTCGAACTCTCCCAGGTCCGGCGGCACGGCGGGCTCCCAAGTCTGGGTCTCCAGCTCCGTCTCCCGGCCCTCCCTGCGGAGCGCGTCCAGGGCCGTGTTCTTCCCCACCGCCATCAGCCACCGCTCCAGTTCCCCGTCGGAGCGGGAACGGAGACGGTCATAATTCTGAATGAGCTTTATAAACGTATCCTGCACCACATCCTCGGCCCGGGGGCCGGGGCCCAGGAAGCGGGCCGCCAGCCGGCAGAGGGGCCTTTGGGTCTGTTCATAGAGCCGGGTGAAGCGTTCCCGGTCTCCGCTTTGCTCCAGCCGGAGCGCCAAGCTGGAAAGCATGCCGCCGCCTCCTTTCGTTCTTCTGTTTATCCAACGTTTCAGCGCCTCAAAAGGTTTCCGGTTTTCAAAATTTTTGGAGAGAGAATATCCGGGCCCGGAACGGCAGATACTTCTACAAAAACCATCTCCACGGGAGGAAGCGCCTATGATGACCGCCTTTGCCCGCACCGTCATCCTCTATTTTCTCATCATGACCGGCCTCCGCCTCATGGGCAAGCGGCAGATCGGGGAGCTGGAGCCCGGCGAGCTGGTGCTGACCATGATGATCTCGGACCTTGCCACCGTGCCCATGCAAGACTTCGGCATCCCCCTGCTGGCGGGGGTCATCCCCATTCTGACCCTTCTGGCCCTTTCCATGCTCCTGAGCCAGCTGTCCCTCACCAGCCTCCGCTTCCGCCGTCTGGCCTGCGGGGCGCCCTCCATCCTCATCCGGGAGGGCGTCCTCCAGCAGGAGGTCATGCGGAAAAACCGCTATACCCTGGACGAGCTGCTGGAGGAGCTCCGGGGCCAGGGCATCACCAGCGTGGAGGAGGTCAAATACGCCGTGCTGGAGAACTCCGGCCGCCTCTCCGTTCTCCCCTGGGCCAGAAATCAGCCCCCCACGGCGGAGAAGCTGGGCCTGGAGGCCCGGGAGGAGGCGACTCTTCCAGTCGTTCTGGTCAACGACGGCCGCCTCCTCCGGCGGAACCTGGAGGCCCGGGGCCTGGACGAGGTCTGGCTTCGGGAGACCCTGCGAAACCAGGGACTGTCCTCCCACCGGGAGGCGTTTTTGCTGACGGTGGACGAGGGCGGCGCGGTGCGCTGCGTGAAAAAGGAGGGCCGGGCATGAACAAGGGCTTGTGGCTTCCCGCCGCCCTGCTGGCGGGCATTCTGGCCTTCTGCCTCTGGAACAGCGCTTCCATGGCACGCTCCACCGCCCAATGGCGGGCTCAGCTGGAGGAGGCGGAACATCTGGCCCAGGCCGGGGACTGGGAGGCGGCCGCCGCCGCCATCCGGGCGGGCTACGCCGGCTGGTCGGAGCGGCAGACGTATCTTCACATTGTCACGAACCACGACGCCGTGGACGCCGCGGAGGCCATGTACCATCGCTGTCTGGCCTTTGCGGAGAGCGAGGAGGCCAGCGAGCTCCGTGCGGAGCTGGCGGAGCTCCAGGACCAGCTGCGCCTGCTGGCGGAGATGGAGGAATTCAGCCTGAAAAACGTGCTGTAGGGACGGACCCATGAGTCCGCCCCTCCGCGGCGTTTCTCTGGGACACGCCCCAGTGTAAACCCAGTGTAAACCCAGTGTAAACCCAGTGTAAACCAACAAACTTTTCCTTGACATTTCCCAAAATTCCGATATAATGAATAGGCTTGCAGTTGCAGGCAAATCCTTGCTCTCATCGGAGAATGAGGGCCATTTGTCCAAAAGGAGGTGCAAACATGGCAAAGGTTTCTGCCAATTATGAGGTCGTGTATATCATCGACCCTGCACAGGGGGAGGAGAACATCGCCGCTCTCGTTGCGAAGTTCAAGACCCTGGCGGAACAGAACGGCTCTGCCGTTGAGGTGGAAGAGTGGGGCGCCCGGCGTCTTGCCTATCCCATCGACTACAAGAACGACGGCTACTATGTGCTGATGAGCTTCACCAGCGAACCGTCCTTCCCCAAGGAGCTGGACCGCGTTCTCGGCATTACCGACGGCATCATGCGTTCCCTGATCGTCTGCAAGGGCGAATGAGGAGGAACCCCGGATGCTGAACAAGATCGTCATCATGGGCCGTCTGACCCGTGACCCCGAACTGCGCCGCACCCAGAGCGGCACCGCCGTGACGTCCTTTTCCATCGCCTGCGACCGGGACTTCAAGTCCCAGAGCGGCGAGAAGGAGACGGACTTCATCGACGTGGTGGCTTGGCGGAACACGGCGGAATTTGTCAGCAAGTACTTCTCCAAGGGCCGCATGGCCGTGGTGGAGGGCCGCTTGCAGATCCGCGACTGGACCGACCGGGAGGGCGGCAAGCGCCGCAGCGCCGAGGTTGTGGCGGACAACGTCTATTTCGGGGACTCCAAACGGGACGGCGGCGATTACGGCGGCTCCTCTTACGGGGCGCCTCCCGCCTACGGTGCGCCCGCCGGCGACCGCCGGGCCCCTGCCGCCGGTTTTGGGGGAGGGTCTGACTTCGCCGAGATCGGCGAGGAGGACGGAGAGCTGCCGTTTTGAATTTGATGGGCGGGAAAACCGCCCTCCGGACACCGGAATAAAGGAGGAAATCTCATGGCTTTTGATCGTGAATCCCGGCCTGCCCGCCCGACGCGGGGCAAGCGCCGCAAGGTCTGCCAGTTCTGCGCCGAGAAGTGCGAGCACATTGATTATAAGGACGCCGCCAAGCTGCGCCGCTTCATCTCTGAGCGTGCCAAGATTCTGCCCCGCAGAACCACCGGCACCTGCGCCATGCATCAGCGCCAGCTGACGGAGGCCATCAAGCGGGCTCGTCAGATCGCCCTGCTGCCCTACGTCACCGACTGACGGAGGAACAACGAGAACATGAATCCGGCCCGTTCTCAAAAGAGACGGGCCGGGTCTTTCCCTTTGGATGAGATGTGAACGGAAGGTAAAAATTTCTGTTCACGGCGGAAAAAGACTTGATTTTTCCAGCGGGTTCGTTTATAATGATAGTGTTGTGACAATAGAACAGGCAGGGTTAGTACATCGGTAGTACAACGGCTTCCCAAGCCGTGGAGGCGGGTTCGATTCCCGTACCCTGCTCCAGCTCAGGAATTTCCCTTACCACTCCGTTTCCCGCCCGAAGGGCGGAAAACTGCGCCGGACGGGAAATTCCTTCGCCTTCAGCCGTGAACCACGTTGTTGGGTTCACGGCTGATTTTTTTACGGGAGACGATAGACGCAGGACGAAAGACGGGGGACGATAGATAGGGAGCCAGGGCTCTCAGTCAACACCAGGGGAGCGGCAGCGGAAAGAGGAGCTTGTCCATTCGTCACGGGACAAACCCCCGCTCAACCCGATTGCGCGTGGGAGGTCATTCCGGCTCCGCCATTCATTCAGCCGCGGTCCCCCGTCCTCCCCCGCAAGCCATTCCTTCTTTTTTTCTTTTGGACCGTGCACGGCCCGTTTTCTCTTTTTCTTCTGGCAAGAAAAAGAGACTGCACCCGCAGGCGTGTGTCGGAGGCCAACCGCCGCCAAGCGGCGCCTCTTGGGCCGGAGACAAATGAGGGGGGATTACCTCTCCGCTTTTGGCGGATTCTCCAAATCCAGCACATACCGCTCATAGGCGTTGATAATCGTCGTCTCTCCCCGCCGGAGCACCCGAGGGATCTGAAACCCATAATTTACATGCACATGTCCATGAATCAAATACTTTGGCTGATACTTGTCCACAAGCGCCAAGAGGCTCTCAAACCCCTGGTGGGCATAGTCCTCCCCGTCTCCATAGCCCAGCATGGGCGAATGGGTCAGCACAATGTCCACGCCTCCCGACCGCCAGAGACGGTACCGGAGCCGCCGGATGCGGCGGGCCATCTGGGTCTCCGTGTACTGGTGGGGCCCGCCGCTGTATTGAATGCTCCCCCCCAGGCCCAGAATACGGAGACCCTTTACCGTCGTCACGCGGTCCTCCGCACAGTCACAGCCCTCCGGGGGATGCAGGTCATAGGTCTTGTCGTGGTTTCCGTGGACGTAGAGCAGGGGCTTCCCTGTCATAGTCACCAGGAAGGTGAGATACTTGGAGCTCAAGTCCCCGCAGGAGAGAATCAGATCAATGCCGTCCAGGCGGCCCGGACGGTAATAATCCCACAGGTACTCACTCTCTTTATCGGACAGTAACAGCAGCTTCACAGGATGGGGTCCTCCTTCTCCGGTGGAATGGCGTCCCGATAGACGCCCTGGAGCCGGGCGATGGGCCGGGCCATGGGCAGCAGGTCCTCGTACCTGGGGATCTGGCCGTGGACGCAGCTGAGAAGGGTGTCCATGTGCAGAATTTTCTCTGGCGCGGCCTCCGGGAAGGGCTGGATGGAGCCGTCGATGATGCCCTTGCGGAGAATGCCCGCCAGCTGGCGGACCCCGGCGGGCAGGTCGTCCCCCAGCAGAATGTCCACCGCCCGGCTGTCCAGGCCCCACCAGTAGTTCACCGCCTGGCCCTCCGGCGCGGCCAGGAACTCCCAGCCGCCGCTGAGAATCCCCCGGATCAGGTTCGTGTAGACGTTCCCCCAGTGCCAGTAGGGGGAGGCCAGGGAGTGGAAGGTTCCCCCCTCAATGCGGCACAGGCCCCAGGGCTCCCGGATGCGGTCCGGCGTGGGAATGTCCCGATTGGAAATCAGGGAAACCCCCTCCCAAGCCAGGGCGTCCAGGGCATCCTCCTCCACGCAGGACCAGCGGAGGATGATCTCCGCTCTCGGGTTCGTGAGCTGGGCTCCCAGGGCAAAGGCGTTGATGCTGGCGGGAACGCCGAAAATGGGATTGCTGGCCACATACCCGATGCGGCCGCTGCGGCTCAGGGCCCCGGCGATGGCGCCGGCAATGTACTTCGCCTCGTAGATGCGGCTGTAATAGGTCCGCACCCCCGCATAGGGCATGGAGACGGAGCAGTTCAGAATCCGGACCTCCGGATGCTTTGCCGCCGTCTTCCGGCAGGCCCCGATCAGCGGCGGCGTGATGGCAAAGAGGAGCTGGGCCCCGTGTTCGATTGCCTCCTCCATGGCCGCCTCCGCCTCCTCCCCGGGGCGGACGCCGTAAAAGACCTCCGTCTCCACCCGGTCCTCCAGGACGGTCTCCAGATACTCCCGGCCCAGGTCATGGGCCCGGGCCCAGTCGCTCTGGTCCGGCAGCTGGTCGCTGATAAAGGCCACGTGCAGACAGCTCAGCTGCTTGGGCTTGAAGAGGCGGCCCAGCAGGGTTTCCTCCCGGGCCTCCGGCGTGTCCGTGCGGACGGCGATGGGCTCGGAAAGGGCCTTGACGTCCGCCCAGACGGCCTTGACGCTCTTCAAAAGCTCCGCCGAGGACAGAGCGATGAGGTCCCCGAAGCTGTAAACCTTCAGCCACACCAGCATGGCGTCCGCCACGGTGATGGGCAGCTCCCCGCCGCCCAGCTTCAAAAAGGGTTCCTGGAAGTAGGTATAGCCCGCGGCAAAGCGGCGGCGCTCATCCTCCGTCCAGACGTGGTCCGGCTCAAAGCCCAGGGCTTTCTGGAGCTTGCCAAAGCTCCCCGCCCGGGTGAAGCGGGTCCGGTACAGCCTGGTTTTCGGGAAAGACTGCATGAAGTCGTAATAGGCCGCCACCGCCGGGTCCTCCGTCCAGACGGGAATCATGCGGATGACATAGGCGGGGATGGTGGGCGCTTCGTAGCTCCGCAGAACGCTGACCCGCTTGTTCCCCTCCTGGACGTAAAAGCGGCCGAAGTACTCATAGCACCGGATGGGGTCCCGGATGCCCTCGTCCCCCAAATGGGCCTCGCAGAGGCTGACCCACTTTCCGGCAAACTCCGAGTCCGGGTCCAGCAGGGGCAGAAAGTTCGCTGAGAAAGCGGAGCGGCGGCCCGCCGTCTTGGTGCCCACAATCTGGTCGATGGGGATCTCCATGACCCCCAGCTCCGTCTGCCCCGCCACCATGGAATCGCTGATGATTTCGTCCAACACCTGGGGATAGGGGTAGCGGCCCCGGAGCAGGGCCTCCTTATAGGCCCGGCGGCCCTGCTTCAAGGCGGCGGCGTATTGGCTCATTGCCTCCTGACGGTTCATGCGAAGTTCTCCCTTCCACTTCCAAGCCATGTATTTTCAAGGGATTATTGTACCCCGGCGGCTGGAAAATTACAATGGCATTTTCGCCGAAAGCCGGGGCCTCTCCGGCCTGGGGTCCGGGCCTTTTTCCAAAAAACGGTGACAAGGGCCCCCCTGCCCCGGAGGCAGGGCAGGGGGCGGAAAAATTTGAAATTCCCGGTACCAGGTTTCCGGAGGACGTGCTATAATGGTAAGGCAATCCAACCAGAAAGGAACGGTACTTTCATGAAAGATCAAACCTGCGGATACTGCACCCGGAACCAGGAGCTGCTGGACGGCTTCGGCATCTACGTCTGCGACCTGGAGGCCAGCGTGCTGGTGCTCTTCAAGGAGCAGAGCCACCCCGGCCGCTGCATCGTGGCCTGCAAGGAGCATGCCAGTGAAATGGTGGACCTCACCGACGCGGAGCGGAACGCCTTCTTTGCCGACGTGAACCGGGTGGCCAAGGCCCTCCACGCCGCCTTTCACCCCGACAAAATCAACTACGGAGCCTATGGCGACACCAGCGGCCACATGCACTTCCACCTGGTCCCCAAGTACAAGGATCAGGCGGAGTGGGCCTCCACCTTCGCCATGAACCCGGAGAAGGTCTTCCTCACCCAGCCGGAGTACGACGAGATCATCGCCAAAATCAAGGCGAACCTGTAAGCGGAACAAGCGCCGGACGCAGATGCGTCCGGCGCTTGGTTCTTTTTCTCAGGCCTCCGAGTCCTTGCTCAGGTCCAGACTGCGGATGAGCTTCCGCAGGGGCAGGACCGCGGCGGGGGAGACGCTCAGCTCGTCCACACCGTACCGGAGGAAGGTCTCTGTCAGGGTCTGGTCCGCTCCCAGCTCCCCGCAGATGCCCACCCAGCAGCCGTGGCGGTGTCCCGCCTCAATGGTGTGTCGGATCATGCGGAGCACCGCCGGATGATGGGAGTCGTAAAAGCTGTCCAGTTTCGGGTTCTGCCGGTCGATGGCCAGGGTGTACTGGGTCAGGTCGTTGGTACCCAGGGAGAAGAACTCCACCTCCTCGGCCAGCTCGTCGGCCAGCAGGACGGCGGCGGGGGTCTCCACCATGATGCCGATTTCCACGCTGCCCATGGCCACGCCCCGCTCCTGGAGCTCCGCCCGGCACTCCTCCAAAATCTCCTTGGCGTCCCGGACCTCCCGGACGGAGATGATCATGGGGAACATGATGGATACGGTGCCAAAGGCGCTGGCCCGGAGGATGGCCCGAAGCTGGGTCTTGAAGACCTCCTTCCGGGTCAGGCAGATGCGGATGGCCCGGTAGCCCAGGGCGGGATTCTCCTCCTTGTCCAGCTCGAAGTAATCCGCCTGCTTGTCGGCCCCGATGTCCAGGGTACGGATGATGACCTTCTTTCCGGCCATGGTCTCCACCACCCGCTTGTAGAGCATGAACTGCTGGTCCTCCGTGGGGTAGTCCTGGGCGTCCAGATAAAGGAACTCACTGCGGAACAAGCCGATGCCCTGGGCGTCGTTCTGGAGGACCAGCCCCACGTCCCCGGCGTTTCCGATGTTGGCGTAGACCTTGATCTCTTTTCCGTCCAGGGTGACGTTTGGCTTTTTCTTCAGGCTCTGGAGCAGAGCCTCCTGCTTGAGGTCGTTGCTCCGCTTCTCCTCCATGGCGCTGAGGAGCTCCGGAGCGGGCTCGATGTAGACGCAGTGGTTATAGCCGTCGATGACGGCCAGCTTCCCGTCCCAGTCGTCCTGGAAGTCCACCCCCACCAGGGCGGGGATGTTCATGGTCCGGGCCAGGATGGCGGTGTGGCTGTTGGAGGAGCCATGGCGGGTGATGAAGCCCAGGAGCTTCGACTTGTCCAGCTGGACGGTCTCGCTGGGGGTCAGGTCGTCCGCCACCAGGATGGCGGGCTGATCGGCCATCATCTCCGCGTCGTCCTCGCCCAGGAGGACGTGGACCACCCGGCGGGAGATGTCCTTGATGTCCGTGGCCCGGGCCCGCATGTAGGCATCCTCCATGGCGGTAAAAGCGGCGGCAAAGTTCTCCCCCGTGGCGGAGACGGCGTATTCTGCCGTGGCTCCCTGGGTGTCGAGGATGCCCTTGACCGCGTCCAGGAAGTCGTCGTCGTCCAGCATCATCTGGTGAATTTCAAAAATGGAGGCGTTGTCCTCCCCCACCTCGTCCAGGGCCTTTTCGTACAGGGCCCCCAGCTGCTCCTGGGCCTTGACCCGGGCGGCGTCGAAGCGGGCGTACTCCTCCTCCGGGGTGAGGGTGGAGGAGACAGTGGTCTGGGTTTCCGCCTTCTTGTAGATGCGCAGGGGGCCGATGGCAATGCCGTTCAGTATGGATTTCCCGGTCGCAACTTGCATAGCTGTTCCCTCCCGGCGGTCTTACATGTTGTCCTTGCAGAACTGCTCCATGGCGGCGGCGCTGGCTTCCTCGTCCCCGCCCTCGATGGTAAAGGTAATGGTCTCTCCGGTCTTGACGCCCAGGCCCATGACGGCCATCAGCTTGGTGGCGGCGGCGGATTTTTCGCCCTTGGTGATGGTAACGGTGCTGTCCAGGGCCTTGGCGGCCTTCGCCAGCATGCCGGCGGGACGGGCATGGATGCCCACGGGGTCGGTAATGGTATACGTAAACTGTTTCATGAGTCTGCTTCCTTTCTAATCATGGTTGCCGGAGTGCCCGGCGTCGTGACTGCGCTATATTGATAGGATACCACGTCCCCGCCTCATTTGCAAACACTATTTAAAAGAAAGGCCCGCCCAAATTTACGAAAGGCCCCGCCCTCGCAAGAGGGCGGGGCCGGAGGCCGTCATTCCCGCAGCAGCCAGGAAAAGCCGTTGGGCCAAAGCTCCACGTTCCGCAAACCGTTCCAACGGGTCCCGTACACCAAGTCCCGGTAGCCGCCGTCCCGGTCCACACAGGCATGGGCAAAGTCCCCGCCGAAGTTGAACAGGCACACCAGCTCCCGGTCTCCGCTTCTCCGGCAGAGGGCCAGAACCTGGGGACTGCCGCTCTCCTCCACCCGCACCTCCGCCCGGGCGTCAAAGCAGGGCTCGCCGGCCCGGATTTCCTCCAACCGCCGCAGACCCTGGAAGAGCTTCCCCTGGCAGGTATCCGGGTCCTTCCGCCGCTCCGCCAAATCCCAGGGGAAGTCCCCCCGGTGAATGTAGCGGCTGTCCTCCCGCTTGTCGGGGTCCTCCCGGTAGCTCCAGTCGTTGAGCCGCCCCACCTCGTCGCCGCTGTAGATCACGGGGATGCCGCTCTGGCTCAGCATCCAGGCGTGGAGGGTCAGGTCACAGGCTATGGCCCGCTCCAGAAGGGCAGGGTCTCCCTCCGCCGCCTCCAGGCCGCAAAGGGAGGCGGTGGTCCCGCAGAGGCGGGCGTCCCCCAGGCGGGGGTCGTCGTTGTAGAGCTCCCCCCGGCTGGGGCTGCCGGGCCAGCGGCCGGTAAACCAGTCGTTGAGGTACTTTTTGTGGGCCACCTCGTTCAGGCCGAACCGCTGGCCCAGCCAGGGGTAGTCCAGGCCCCAGCCAATGTCGTCGTGGCAGCGGAGGTAGTTCAAAAAGAGGAAGTCCTTGGGCAGGCCGCAGACCGTCTCCATCTGCCGTTTCAGCAGCGATGCGTCCCCGGCGGCCAGGGTGTGCCAAGTTGTAGCCATGGTGGTGACGTTGTAGAGCATGTGGCACTCCGGCTTCTCCCGATTGCCGAAATAGGGGGCCACCTTGGCGGGCTCCATCACCACCTCACCCAGCAGCAGCACGCCGGGGCAGACAATCTCCGTCACCATCCGCAGCATCCGGGCCAGGGTATGTACCTGGGGCAGGTTCCGGCAGTCCGTGCCCGGCTCCTTCCAGATATAGGGGATGGCGTCCAGGCGGATCACGTCGATCCCCCGGTTAGTCAGGTACAGCAGGTTCTCCGTCATGTCCCGGAATACCGCGGGATTCTGGTAGTTCAGGTCCCACTGGTAGGGGTAGAAGTTCGTCATGACCACGGAGCCGTCCGAAAGCTCCGTGAAGCTCCCTGGGGCGGTGGTGGGGAACACCTGGGGAACGGTCTTCTCAATCTCCCGGGGAATGTCCCAGGAGTCATAGAAGAAATAGCGGTCCCGGTATTCCGCTTCCCCGGCCCGGGCCCGCTTCGCCCAGGCGTGGTCCTCGCTGGTGTGGTTCATCACAAAGTCCAGGCACAGGCTGACGCCCCGGCGGCGGCAGGCGTCCCCCAGGGCCTCCAGGTCCTCCATGGTGCCAAGGTCCGGCCGGACCTTCCGGAAGTCGGAAACGGCATAGCCTCCGTCGCTGCGGCCCCTGGGACTCTCCAGCAGGGGCATGAGGTGGAGGTAGTTCACACCGCACTCCCGGAGATAGTCCAGCTTCTCCTCCACGCCCTTCAGGTTCCCGGCAAAGGCGCTGACATAGAGCATCATCCCCAGCAGGTCCCGCCGCCGGTACCAGTCCGGGTCCGCCTCCCGCCGCGCATCCTGGTCCCGGAGGGGCTCCTTCCGCTCCGCCCAGCAGAGGCGGAGCATCTCCAAAAAGTCCCCGAAGGCTGCCTCGTCCCGGTAGAGCTCACAGTACAGCCATTTCAGCTCGTCAAAATGCCGGGCCAGCCGCCGGTCAAATGCCGAAGCGCTCACGGCATGCGCCCTCCCTCCAGCTCCGCCAGGGTGGGCATGGCGGGGATGGCCCCGCTGCGGGAGCAGGTGAAGGCCGCCGCCCGGTTGGCGAAGGCCAGGACATCCTTCAGCTCCGCCCGGGTCAAGCCCTCCAGGGGCTTCTCCCCCCGGGCGCACAGGCGGCTGAGGACGGCCCCCAGGAAGGTGTCCCCCGCGCCGTTGGTGTCCGCCACCTTCACGGGGATGCCGGGCTGATGCCAGCCCTCTCCCTTCCAGCGGCAGAACACCCCCTCGCCCCCCAGGGTGACCATAATGAGGGACAGGCCCCGCTCCTCCAGGATGCGGGTCCCCTCCTCCAAATCGGTGGTCCCGGTGAGCAGGGGCAGCTCCTCCTCCGACAGCTTGATGATGTCCACCAGGGGCAGGGGAATCGTCATCCACTCCGCCGCCTCGGCCTGATTGGCCCAGAGGGCGGGGCGGTAGTTGGGGTCATAGCTCACCAGTCCTCCCCGCTTGTGGGCGGTGCGGGCGGCAAAGATGGTGGCGCTGCGGCTCATGCCCGCCGTCAGGCTGACGGAGCCGAAATGGAGAATCTTCGTCCCCGGCACCGCGTCCTCGTCCACCTCCTCCGGACAGATGTCCCGGTCCGCCCCCCGGAGGAAGCGGAAACTCCGCTCCCCGGTCTCGTCCACCGAGACGACGGCCATGGTGGTGGGCCGACTTCCCGTACGCAGGCCCGTCTGGTCCACGCCGTTGTCCGCCAGCACCCTCCGGAGGTAGGCCCCGAAGCCGTCGTCCCCCACCTTGCCCCAAAAGGCGGATTCTGCCCCCAGGCGGGCCGCCGCCACCGCAACGTTGGCAGGCGCTCCGCCGGGGTTGGCCGAGAACTGGGGCACCCCCGCCGCATTGACTCCGGTCTGGGTCAAGTCAATCAAGATTTCGCCAATTGCTGTTACGTCCATGATTCCGGCCTCCTATCGTTTCAGTGTATGACACGGAGCTGGCAAATGTCCTTTTTTTGCCAATTGCTCGCCCCGTAATCGTTTTTCTCGGATTATACCAAACCTTTTTTCCCTTGTCCAGTACTTTGCCGGCGCTAACTTTTAAAATTTTTTTAACGGTTCCAGACCATTCCGGTTCCCCCCCTCGGCCAAGCAGCAAACAAAAAAGGAAGACCCCGGAGGGCCCTCCCAAATGTGGTATCTTATCAGCCGTTCCTGCCCAGATAGGCCTCCCGAACCTTCTCGTCCGCCAGGAGCTCCGCGCCGGTGCCGGACATGGTGATGTTTCCCGTCTCCAACACGTAGGCCAGATCCGCGATTTTCAGGGCCATGTTGGCGTTCTGCTCAATGAGGAGCACCGTGACGCCCTGCTTGTTGATTTCGCTGATGATGGAGAAGATATCCTGCACCACCAGGGGCGCCAGACCCAGAGAGGGTTCGTCCAGCATCATCAGCTTGGGGCGGGACATCAGCGCCCGGCCCACGGCCAGCATCTGCTGCTCGCCGCCGGAGAGGGTGCCCGCCAGCTGCCAGCTCCGCTCCTCCAGCCGGGGGAAGAGGCTGTAAACCCACTGAACGTCCTTCTCAATTTCCTCCTTGTCCTTCCGGAGGTAGGCTCCGATGCGGAGATTTTCCAGCACCGACATGTCGGCGAAGACCCGCCGCCCCTCGGGGCTCATGGCGATGCCGGAGCCCACGATCTTGTCAATGGACCTCCCCAGCAGCTCCTCCCCGTTCCACTGGATGGAGCCGGAGGAGGCCTTCACCAAACCCGTGATGGTCCGGAGGGTGGTGGATTTGCCCGCGCCGTTGGCGCCGATCAGCGTGACGATTTTGCCGTCGGGCACCTCCAGGGAGATGCCCCGGAGGGCCTGGATGCCGCCGTAGCTGACGTGGAGGTTTTCAATTTTAAGCATCTTCGCTCACCCCCAGATAGGCCTCGATGACCCGCTTGTCGTTTTGAATCGCCGCCGGGTCCCCCTGGGCAATCAGCCTGCCGAAGTCCAGGACGTAGATTCGCTCCGAGATGTTCATGACCAGATTCATGTGGTGCTCGATGAGGAACACCGTCAGCTGGAAGCGGTCCCGGATCTCGCTGATGAAGGCCGTCAGCTCCTCGGTCTCCTGGGGGTTCATGCCCGCCGCCGGTTCGTCCAGCAGCAGAAGCTGCGGCTCCGCCGCCAGGGCCCGGGCAATCTCCAGCCGCCGCTGCTTGCCATAGGGCAGGGAGGTGGCCAGCTCATCCTTCACGTCCGCCAGACCCACGGTCTCCAGCAGCTCCAGCACATTCTCCCGCTGCCGGGCCTCCTCCTTCCGGTTCAGGCGGAAGGTGGCCGTAAAGACGTTGCTGGAGGTCCGGCAGTGCTTGGCGATCAGCACGTTGTCGAACACCGTTTGGGATTTCCACAGCCGGATGTTCTGGAAGGTCCGGGCCATGCCCAGCTGCGTCACCTTGTCGGGGGTGGGGGCTAGGACCTGGGTGTACTCCCCGGCATGCTCCCCCTTGTACTGCTGGCGCATCTTGCCCTGGGGATGGTTCTCCACAATCTTCTCCCCCCGGAACCAGACGGCCCCGTTGGTGGGCTGGTACACACCGGTGATGACGTTGAAGGCCGTGGTCTTCCCCGCCCCGTTGGGGCCGATGAGGGCCACGATCTCCCCCCGGTTGACCTCCAGATTCAGGTTATCCACCGCCACCACGCCGCCGAACTGCATGGTGACGTTTTCCACTTTCAATACGTTCTCGCTCATTTCGCCTTCTCCTTCCGGCGTTTCTTGAAGAGGTCCGGCAGCTCCTTGTCGCCCATGATGCCCCTCCGGAAGAACAGCACCACAATCATGATGACCACGGAGAAAACCACCATGCGGAAGCCGTTGCGCAGCAGCGGCACCTTGAATCCGCCGACGAAGGTCTCCGCATCCAGGAAGCGGAGCCACCACTCGCTGGCGGCCACGTACAGGAAGGCCGCAATGCAGCTCCCGGACACGGAGCCGATGCCGCCGATGACCACGATCAGCAGAATCTCATAGGTCATGGCGGTGGTGAAGGTCTTGGCCTGGGCCTGATTTGCGAACATGGCGAACATGCCGCCCCCCACCCCGGCGAAGAAGGAGCTGATGACAAAGGCCAGCCGCTTGTGCTTGGAGAGGTTGATGCCCATGGCCTCCGCCGCCACCTCGTCGTCCCGGATGGCCTTGAAGGACCGGCCGTAGGTGGAGTTGATCAAAAGCACGATGACGGCAATGCAGATGCCCGCCAGCAGGAAAGCCGTGAAGGTGGAGAGGCGGAGCACCGTCTCCCCGCCCGCATTCTGGATGTTGAAGCTGGAGAAGGTGGGGAAGTTTTTCAGGGCATTGGCGCCGTTGGTGACGGGGCCCAGCTTATCCCACTGGAACACCGCCCGGATGATCTCGCCGAAGCCCAGGGTGGCAATGGCCAGATAGTCGCTTTTCAGCCGCAGCACCGGCAGGCCGATGAGCCACGCCACGGCGGCCGCCGCGCAGCCCCCCAGAATCAGCGCCAGCACCACGCCCAGCACCAGCCCGAAGGCGCCGCCGCCCAAGAGCTCCGGCAGGGAGAAGTTGACGGCGGAGCCGTTGTAAATATAGTAGACCGCGTCCCGCTGAGACACGGGAATGGTCAAAATAGCGTAGGTATACGCCCCCAGCAGCATGAAGCCCGCCTGTCCCAGGGAGAAGAGGCCGGTGAAGCCGTTGAGCAGGTTCATGGACACGGCCACCAAGGCGTAGACCGCGCCCTTTTTCAGGGCCGTGAAGACCATGATGTTCTTGTTGGGGTCCAGCACGTTTTCCAGGAGGACGACCAGCACCAGCAGGGCCGCCGTGCACAGCAGCGTCATCCAGGTGCTCTTGCTTATCGTTTTCTTCATACCGTCCGCCCCCTTACACTTTGTCGGTGACTTTTTCACCGAAGAGGCCCGTGGGCTTCACCACCAGGATGATGATGAGCAGGGCGAAGGTGAAGGCGTCGGAGAAAATGCTCCAGCTGGAGCCCTTGATGACGCTCTCGGAGAGGCCGATGATGAAGGCCCCCACCACCGCCCCGGGGATGGAGCCGATACCCCCGAACACCGCCGCCACGAAGGCCCGGAGCCCCGGCAGGGAGCCGGACAGGGGGACGATGGACTGGTAGTTGGTAAAGTACAGCACGGAGCCCACCGCCGCCAGGAAGGAGCCGATGACGAAGGTGACGGAGATGACGGCGTTGATCCGGATGCCCATGAGCTGGGCGGTCTCGAAGTCCTTGGCCACGGCCCGCATGGCCATGCCCACCTTGGTGTGGTGAATCAGCTGGGTCAGGGCCAGCACCAGCACCAGCACCAAAATCGGCGTCACGATCGTGACCACCTTGGTGGGCGCCCCGGCGATGGTGATGGTCGCGGAGATGCCCGGGATCTCCGGGTACATCTTGGGCAGGCCGCCGGTGACGTAGGTAGCCAGATTCTGAAGCAGGTAGCTCACGCCGATGGCGGAGATCATGACGCTCATCCGGGGCGCCTCCCGCAGGGGCTTGTAGGCCGCCCGCTCGATGATGAAGCCCAGAAGCACCGTCAGGACCAGCACCAGGGGAATGGACGCCGCCAGGGGCAGGCTGGCGGTGAGGTAGACCATCATCAGGCCCGCCACCATGAACACGTCGCCGTGGGCGAAGTTGATCAGGCGCAGGATGCCGTAGACCATGGTGTACCCGATGGCGATCAGGGCGTACTGTCCGCCCAGGGACACGCCGGAGAGCAGAATGGAAATGGCGTATTGCACGAGGGAACCCTCCCTTGTCTTTTATAGTGATAGGGAACGCGAAGGACCGTCTCGAAAAAGGCCGAACCAGCCTCTTTCGAGGCGGCCCTGTGAAACGCCGATGCCTGTCGGGGGAAAATCCCCCGACAGGCGAACGGATTCAGGCGCAGGCATTCGGTTTTTTACTTGGCGGTCTGGACGGTCTCCAGAGTCCAGGCTCCGGCGGCGTTGTCCGCCGTCTTGATATAGGCGGTGTCCCGGATGGCGTCGCCCACTTCGTCGAAGGCGATGTCGCCGGAGACGCCAGTGTAGCTCAGGCTGGGCAGGGCGGCCTTGACGGCGGCCTTGTCGGGAGAGCCGGCGGCCTTCAGGGCCTCCAAGGCCACGTAGTAGGCGTCATAGCCCATGGCGGTCACCGCCGCGATGGTGTCGTCTCCTCCGTTGTTGGTCATGGCCGTGGAATCCTCCGCCAGCCAGGCCTTGATGCCCTCGTCAAACTCGGGAGAGCCGCCCTCCTGGTAGAAGGTGGAGACATAAATCTGCACGTCGGAGCCCTTGGCGGCGTCCAGAACCTTGTTGCTGTCCAGGGTGTCGGAGCCCAGGATGGGGATATCCAGGTTCATGGAGGCGGCCAGCTTCACGATCTGGGTGGAGTAGGCAATGGACACAGGGCAGAAAATGACATCCACGCCCTCGGCCACGGCCTTGTTCAGGTAGGTGGAGAAGTCGGAGGTGTTTGGGGGGAAGGAGTCCTTCACACACTCACCGTCGAAGGCCTGCTCAAAGTAGTTCAGAAGGCCCTGGTCGTAGTCGTTGCCCAGCTCGCCCAGCAGATACGCCTTCTTGGCGGAGAACTTCTCCTGAGCAAAGTTGGCCAGGACCGTGCCCTGGAAGGGATCCAGGAAGCAGATGCGGAAGTAGTAGTCGTTGCCCGCGGTGACGCCGGGGTTCGTGCAGGTGACGCCGATGGCGGCCAGTCCCGCCTCGCCGAAGACGGGGCCGCCGGCGATGGCACAGCCGGAGCCGTAGGTGCCCAGCACCAGACTCACGTCCTGGCTCACCAGCTGAGAGGCGGCGGTGGGAGCCTTGGAGGCGTCGGAGGCGTTGTCGGCGTAGACCAGCTCCACAGAGTAGGTCTCCCCACCGATTACCACCGAGGGAGTCTCCTTGTTGGCATACTGCATGCCCAGCATCTCCTGCTTGCCGCCCGCGCCGGAGTCGCCCGTGGCGGGCTCAAAGACGCCGATCCGGACCACCTTGTCTCCGCCGGAGCCGCCGCTGGAGCCGCTGCCGCCGTCGGAGCTGCCGCCGGAGGGCTGGGAGCCGCCGCCGCAGGCGGCCAGACTCAGGACCATGGCCAGCGTCAGCAACATTGCAAAAACCTTTTTCATTCTTTTCATCCTCCTATTAGACGGGACCTTCCATCCCTAGTATGCCGATTATTTTACGTCCTTTTCCCTGATTTTGCAAGGTAAATTCTTCACAGAAAGATTCCCCGGATTTTGCCGCCCCCCGGAGGATGCGGCTTCAAACCGGCGTTCTTTTGTCTCCCGGTGGAGGACATTCCAAAACCCGGGGAAATTTTTGCCGGGCTGCCGTCCTCCACCGGCGGACAATCGTTTTCGTGATTTTGCTGAACGGGGCGCTCTGGGAAAAATTTTCACCGGCAACTTTTCGGTTCCTGTTGCATTATGATGGAAGTATGCTATAATAAAACCAATGCCCAATCCAAAACCGAGTGGGAGGATACATAGTCTATGAACATGAAAAAGAGCATCAAGAGAACCGTTTGGATTCGCGCCATTGCCGCCCTGGCCTCCATCCTGCTGTTCAGCTTTGTGACCACCGCCAACATCCTGCGGATTCAAAGCGTCCAGACCACCAATACCCAGGCCGCCGAACTGCTTCAGCGGGCCCAGGGGGCGGAGACCGCCCACTACCGCTGGGCCAGCGGCCTCAGCAACGCCCTCTACGCCGGGGCCGAGTTCACCGGCAGCACCGACCCCACCACCTGCACCCTGGGCCAGTGGATCTACGGGAATGAGGAAATCACCGACCCCGCCATCCTGACCCTGCGCAACGAGCTGGAGCCCCTGCACAAGGAAATCCACGAGTCCGCCACCCACGTGCTGGGACTGCTGAAAACCAGCCCCGCCCAGGCCCAGGACTACTATCAGCAGACCATCCTGTCCAACATCTCCACCCTGGTGGGCAAGCTGGACAAGATCGTGGAAATGGAAACCACCGCCAACAACGATGGTCTGGCCCGCATGCGCACCATGATTCTCCAGATGCAGCTGGTCTGCTTCATCTGCCTGGTGCTGGCGCTGGCCTGCCTCATCAGTCTGGTCACTTACGTGGGCACGCACGTGGTGAAGCCCATCCTGCGCATCACCGACCGGGCCCGTCCCCTCCAGGAGGGCCGCCTGGATTTGAAGATGGACTATCAGTCCGAGAACGAGCTGGGCGAGCTGGCCAAGACCCTGGAGAAGTCCATGGGCCTGATCAACAGCTATGTGGAGGACATCAACCGCATCATGGGCCAGCTGTCCCAGGGGAACTTCGACGTCGCCACCTCCACGGCCTACATCGGCGACTTCCAGTCCATTGAGTCGTCCCTGAACAGCTTTACCGCCACCATCTCCGACACCCTGGGCAGCATCGTCCACACCCAGGGCCGGGTCTCCAGCAACGCCGGGCAGCTCTCCAGCGGCGCCCAGGCCCTGGCCCAGGGCGCCACGGAGCAGGCCAGCGCCGTGGAGGAGCTCTACGCCACCCTGGACGATCTGTCCAAGGGCGCGTCCCAGAACGTCCGCTCCGCCGCCGCCGCCCTGGAAAGCGCCCGCCTCACCGGTGAACAGGTGACGATCAGTGGCCAGCAGATGGAGCAGATGGTTTCCGCCATGAGCGACATCACCAAGTCCTCCGAGCAAATCGGGCGGATCATCGCCACCATTGAGGACATCGCCTTCCAGACCAACATTCTGGCTCTGAACGCCGCCGTGGAGGCCGCCCGGGCGGGTTCCGCCGGCAAGGGCTTTGCCGTCGTGGCCGACGAGGTGCGCTCTCTTGCCACCCGGTCCGACGAGGCCGCCAAGGCCACCAAGGACCTCATCGACAACTCCGTTCAGGCCACGGAGCAGGGCAGCCGCATCGTGGGGCAGGTCTCCGAGTCCCTGAAGAAGACCCTGGAACTGGTGATGCAGTCCAACACCACCATCGGCGCCATTGCGGAGGCCATCCAGGGCGAGGCCGCTTCCATCGCCCAGGTCACGGAGGGCATCGGCCAGATTTCCGCCGTGGTCCAGACGAACTCCGCCAGCAGTGAGGAGTCCGCCGCCGTCAGCTCGGAGCTCTTCGAGGAGGTCCACAAGCTGGAGGACGAGACCAGGAAATTCCGGCTCAAGAGGAGCCGCTGAGAACACCGGAAAAGCCGCCCGGGCGTCAGCCCAGGCGGCTTTTTTCCTACTCCATCAGCCCGGCCCGCCGCATCTGGGCCGTCTTGGACTGGAGGCGGGCAAAGGAGGTCACGCTGTCGTCCTCCTCCAGCAAAGCCTTGGCCTCCGGAGACAGGGTCTGGAAAAATTCGTAAGCCGAGGGGTCCTGATCCAGAAGGTCCTCCAGGCTCAGGTATTCCACGCCGTACATCCAAATCACCTCCGGGCCTAGTCTGCCCGGTTTTCAAAGGAGCTTCTGATGGAATTTCGAAGAATTTCTGACAACAAACGGGACTTCCTCCCCCTGCTCCTCCTGGGAGACGAGCAGGAGGAGATGATAAACCGCTATCTGGACCGAGGGACCCTTTGGGCCCTATACGACGGGGAACTCCGGTGCGTGTGCGTGGTGACGGAGGAGGGGAACGGGGATTTTGAAATCAAAAACCTCGCCGTAGCTCCAGAGAGCCAACGGCGGGGCTATGGACGGGCCATGGTGGAGCACGTGGTCCGCCAGTGCCGGGGACGGGGAAGACGGCTTCTGGCGGGCACCGGGGACAGCCCGCTGACCGTGCCCTTTTACGAGTCCTGCGGCTTCCGGGAGTGCGGGAGGGTGAAGGACTTCTTTTTGGACCACTACGACCACCCGATTTTCGAGGCCGGGCGGCAGCTGACGGACATGGTGCTCTTTTCCTTGGCGCTGTAGCGGCTCAGGCGTAGAAGGAAAGCGTGCCGTAATACTTGGAGACTGTGGATTTGTCGTATTGGGCCCCATAGCCGTCCAAGACCTCCGGCCCGTAGCGCAGGAGGAAGTAGTCCAGGTCGTGAAGTTTTTTGTACATGTTGTTCACATGCTCCATTTCGTGGCCCTTTGCCAGCTCCATCTCCGCCGCCAGCTCCCGCAGCTCCGCTTTCAGGCCCTCGTCCTGCGCGGACGCCTCCAGCTCCTCCATCAGGGCGATGAAGTCGTCCGCCGTGTATTCGCTGACCGCCGAGACCGCCGTGCCGTACCGGCTGTAAAATTCCGCTTCCGTGAGGCCCTCCCGGGCGCAGACGGCATCCATGTCCAGGCTGCCGTCATAGGCCCAGGCGATTTGAATTTTGCCGCTCTGGTCAAAGTAATTCCAATACAGGCTGTCCGGGTCCTCCAGCTTCCCAAAGAGATTGTCGTATAAGTACTTCTGCTCCAGCCACAGGTTTGCGGTTTTCACAGTCTCCGCCAGCCGGTCCGCCTGCTCCTGCGGCATGCCCTCCAGCGCCTCTTCTCGGGCGGCGGCCACCGCCTCCTTTGAAGGCCCTGCGGGCGGGGCGGTTTCCTCCGGCGCATCCGCCGCCCCGGTCTCCTCCAAAGCGGGAGCGGGAGCCGGCGGCAGGGCCGCCCCGCCGCTCTCTCCGGTCCCGGCGGAGGCGCACCCGGTCAGAAAGCACGCAAGCGCCCAGAGAAGCAGCAGAGCCTTGAAACGTCCCATGGAACCCCTCCCTTTCGGTTCTTGAAACGGCCTGAATATCCTACTAAACGGCTACAGGCTATCACATCCCCGGTTTTCTGTCAATAGAAACCGGCCGGACCTGCACCCTTCTCCCAGCACTTCCGGCAGACGATCGGACACACAGGTCCACCCCTGCACCACATTTCTCCCATCAAATGCGTGCCCAGGCGCTCCTCCGGAGGGACACTCTCAAAAAAAGGAGACGGCATGGTTTTGCCGTCTCCTTTTTCTGTTTCCTCTGGTAAAGCCGGACGCCTTTACTCCTTCACGGCGGCCTTCAAAGCCTCCGCCCGGTCGGTCTTCTCCCAGGCCACGCCCAGGTCCTCCCGGCCCATGTGGCCGTAGGCGGCCAGCTTGCGGTAGATGGGCTTGCGGAGATCCAGGTCCCGGATGATGGCGGTGGGCCGCAGGTCGAAGACCTTGGCCACGGCCTCCTCCAGCTTCCCGTCGCTGACGGTTCCCGTGCCGAAGGTGTCCACCATGATGCTCACGGGCCTGGCCACGCCGATGGCGTAGGCCAGCTCAATCTGGCAGCGCTTGGCAAGGCCCGCGGCCACAATGTTCTTGGCCACCCAGCGGGCGGCGTAGGCGGCGGAGCGGTCCACCTTGGTGGGGTCCTTGCCGGAGAAGCAGCCGCCGCCGTGGGGGGCGCTGCCGCCGTATGTATCCACAATGATCTTCCGGCCCGTCAGCCCCGCGTCGGCGGCAGGGCCGCCCTTGACGAAGCGCCCAGTGGGGTTCACATAGTACTTGGTGTCCTCGTCCAGCATGTCGGCGGGCAGGACCTCCTTGGCCACCAGATTGATCATGTCCCGGCGGATCTGCTCCAGGGTGACATCCGGGTTGTGCTGGGTGGAGATAACCACGGTATCAATGCGGACCGGGTTGTTGTGTTCGTCGTACTCCACTGTGACCTGGCTCTTGCCGTCGGGGCGCATGTAGGAGACAAGGCCGCTCTTGCGAACCTTGGTCATCTGGAGGCAGAGCTTCTGGGCCAGGGCCAAAGGCAGGGGCATCAGCTCCGGAGTCTCGTCGCAGGCGTAGCCGAACATCATGCCCTGGTCTCCCGCGCCGTGGTTCAGCTCCGCTTCCTCGTTGTTCTTGTTTTCCAGGGATTTGTCCACGCCCAGGGCAATATCCGCGGACTGCTCGTCAATGGAGGTGATGACTCCGCAGGTGTCGCAGTCGAAGCCGTACTTGCCCCGGTCATAGCCGATGTCCCGGACCACCTCCCGGGCGATTTTGTCAATGTCCACATAGCAGGTGGTGGTGATCTCGCCCATGACGTGGATCAGTCCCGTGCAGGCGGTGGTCTCGCAGGCCACCCGGCCCTGAGGGTCCTGGGCCAGGATGGCGTCCAGGACGGCGTCAGAAATCTGGTCGCAGATTTTGTCGGGATGCCCCTCCGTCACGGACTCGGAGGTGAAGAGGTAATGTCTTGCCATGGTATGCTCCTTTTCTGCCCCTTGGGGGCGGCGCGCCTGTTTCCTCCCGCGCGCTGGGACGTTTTCGGCCGGCTGAACGGCCCGTGGGCGGCAAAGAAAAACCGCGCGTTTCGACGCGAAACGCACGGGAAATCCTTCCACGTTCCTCATCTGTCGTTTCCGCCGGATTTGGCACCTTTCAAATGCAGGTTGCCGTGGTTTCATCGGGCCGTTCCCTCCGCCACTCTTGATAAGGATATTTACTTGATTCCCATTGTATCAGGTATCGCCTGTTTGTCAAGGGCTCCGGGGCGTTTTTCGCCGGAATTTTTTTCCGCTTTCCCCAATGTTTAAAAAATGTTGGTGACTTTTTCCGGGGAAGAGGGTATAATGCTCTTTAAACTCAAAAACTGAAATCAGGAGGGAGCTTCCTTGAGAAAGCTGAACAGCGCCATGGAGCGCTTCGCGCTCCGGCACCCCGACTTCGGCGTCCCCAACCTCATGCTGTACATCGTCATCGGCAACGCAATCGCCTTTTTCCTTCTGCGCCTGACTAACTTTCAGGCCTACCTGGCCATGGTCTTTGAGTGGAGCGGCATTCTCCATTTCCAGCTCTGGCGGCTGGTGAGCTTCATCTTCCTTCCCCAGTCCACGGAGCCCTTCAGCCTGATTTTGTCCCTGTACTTCATGTACTTCATCGGCTCCATGCTGGAGCGGGAGTGGGGCACGCCGAAATTCAACCTCTATTATCTCTCCGGCGTGGTCCTGACCATTCTCACCGGCGTCATCAGCCACTACGCCTTCGGCGCGGGTATCCTGGCGGGGACCTACTACGTGAACATGTCCATGTTCCTGGCCTTCGCTGCGCTGTACCCCGACGCCCGGCTGATGCTGTTCTACGTCATCCCCGTTAAAGCCAAGTGGCTGGCCCTGGCGGACATCGCTCTCTTCACCGTGGATGTCATCGCCGCCCTGCTCCGGGGGGACTGGCTCAACGCCCTGCTGCCCGTCATCGCCCTCTTGAATTTCCTGATCTTCTTCTGGTGCGAAATCGTGGACCAGCTGGACCGGCGGCGGGCCTATGCCCGGCACCGGAACTCCCACCAGACCATCCAGTTCAAGTCCGCCGTCCGCCGTCAGAAGCAGAAGGAGGCCCAGCAGGGCTACCGCCACAAGTGCTCCGTCTGCGGCCGGACCGATACGGACCATCCGGACCTGGAGTTCCGCTACTGCTCCCGCTGTGCGGGCTACCACTGCTTCTGCGTGGACCACATTTTCAATCATGAGCATTTCAAGGAGTGAATCCCCTTTGAGAAATCCCTTCCCAAACCCCAAATACCGCCTCTCCCTGCCCCTCAGCCTTTTGTGGGCGGTGCTGCTGGCCGGAGGCGTCACCCTGCTGGCCCTCTGGTGCCAGCCCAATTCCTTCCGCTCCCTGCTCTCCGGCTTTCTCCGCCAGCCTCTGCTGATCGTGCTGAACGCCCTTCCGGCGGGCCTTTTGATTCTGGCGGCGGCATGCCTGCTTCGCAACGTCTTCTTCGCCGCGGCGCTGGTGAATCTGGCGGCGGGGGCCTTGTCCATCGCCAACCGGGTGAAGATGGAGGTCCGGGACGAGCCGGTGTTCCCCCGGGACTTCGCCCTGCTGAAGGAGGTGGGCAGCGCCCTGGAGAGCTATGACATCCGCTATCCCGTCCCCCAGATCACGGCGGTGGTCCTGACCACCACCGCCCTGCTGGCCCTGGGGGTTTTCATCGGCTGCAAGCCCTTTCCGATGGAGCGGCTCCGGGGCTGGGCGGGAAGCCTCCTGGGCTTTGCCGCGGGCCTTGCGGTGCTGACGGGCCTGATCTTCACTGTTTACGCCTCCAAGGACCTTTACCAGTCCTTCCAGGTCCGCAACGCCGAGTACGTCCCCTCCGTCTTCAACGACCTGGGCTTCCCCTACGCCTTCTGCCATCACTTCACCACCTATCTGGTGGACCGGCCCGAGGGCTTCCGCCGCGCCGAAGCGGAGAGCTGGGAGACCGGGGACCAGACCGGGCTGGGGAAAGACGTCAGCGTGGTCATGGTGATGAACGAGGCCTTTTCCGACCTCACCGACGGGGTTCTCTCTGCGTATCATGGGGAGAACGATCCCCTGCCCAACTTCCATGCCCTCCGGGAGGACCCCCGCGCCCTCAGCGGCCGCGTGGTGGTCCCCGGCTTCGCCGGAGGCACCGCCAACACGGAGTTCGACGTGCTGACGGGCATGCAGACCACCGCCCTCTCCGCCTCCGCCAGCTCCGCCATGCGGGTGGTGAACCGGAATCTGGACAGCCTCTTCCGGGTCTTCGGAAGCGACGGTTACGAGACCTCCTTCTACCACCCGGGGGACAACTGGTTCTACAACCGGGAGAACGTCTACCGCTGGCTCGGCGCGGAGGAGACCTTGTTCGTCGGGGACATGGAAAGCCCGGAGTACAAGGGCCGCTGGGTCACGGACGACTACGCCGCAAGCCTCATTGAAGCGGCCTTTGAGCAGGCGGAGGGCCCCCTCTTCCACTTCACCACCACCATACAAAACCACATGTCCTACACCGCCGACAAGTACGGGCCGGACTACGAATTCCCCCCCACGGGCATTCCCGGCCTCTCGGCGGAGGTGGAGACCCTCCTCAGCGTCTACCTGGAGGGCCTCCGGGACGCGGACGCCATGCTGGGCCGCCTTTGGCGGTACTTCGCCGTCCAGGAAACGCCGGTGATCCTGGTCTTCTGGGGGGACCACCTGCCCTACCTGGGGGACAATCAGATTGGCTACCGGCAGCTGGGCATCGACGTGTTCCCCGGCCCGGAGGGGCGGGAAAGCCTGACGGCCTACGAGACCCCCTATGTCATCTGGGCCAACGACGCGGCGGCGGCGGCCCTGGACTGGGACCGCGCCGCAGAGGCCCTGGACCTGCCGGAGACCGTCTCCGCCTGCTTCCTGGGGGCGGCGGTGCTGGAGCTGACGGGCCGTGGTGAGGAAAGCCCCTGGTTCGCCTTCCTGAACCAGCTCCGGCGGGAGCTGCCGGTGGTGCATAAAACCCTTTACCTGACGGCGGACGGCTCCGTCACCGGGGAGCTGAGCTCCCGGCAGCAGGAGCTCCTCCAGAAGTGGCGGCGCTGGAGCTACTACAAGCTCCAGTATAAGGAGGTCCCATGAGAGCCCGGGCCCTGGCCCTCTGCGGCGTCCTCACCGCCCTGGCGGCGGTGCTGCTGTGCCTGGGGGGCATCCTCCCCGGCATGGTGTTCTGCGCCCCCATTCTGGCCATGAGCGTGCTTCTGCCCGTGCTGGAGGAGCTGGGCCCCAAGGCCGCCGGAACCACCTACGCCGCCGCGGCCCTGTCAGGGCTGCTCCTCTCCCCCAACCGGGAGACCGCCTTTGTCTACCTGTTCTTCGGCTGGTATCCCATCCTCCGGCCGAAAATCGCCGCCCTGCCCTCCCGGCTTGTGCGCCTCCTGGCCCGGCTGGCGGTGTGCAACGCCGCCGCCCTCCTGCTCTACGGCCTGATTCTGCGGATCATGGGCCTGACGGAGGAGCTGCTGGGGGCCGCCTGGTATTTCAACGCCGCCCTTCTGGCCATGGGCAACATCGTCTTCCTGCTGACGGACTCCACCCTGGCCCGCCTGACCCGCGTCTGGCACTGGAAGCTGAAAAAGCATCTTTACCGATAATTTCATTGAGGTGATACCATGAAAACCGCGCTGGTCCTGGAGGGCGGAGCCCTGCGGACCATTTACTCCTCCGGCGTGTGCGACGCCTTTCTGGACGGCGGGCTCCCTCTGCCGGACTATACCCTGGGCGTCTCCGCCGGCATTGCCTACGGCGTCAGCTACCTCTCCCGGCAGAGCCGCCGGAACCTCCAGCTGATCTGCCATTACGCCAACGACAAACGCTACATGGGGTTCCGGAATCTGGCGGATCCCCGGAACCGCTCCTATTTCGGCCTCAAGTTCGCCTATGAGACCATCCCCAACGAGCTGATTCCCTTTGACTACGACGCCTTTGCAGCCTACCCCGGCCGGGCGGAGGCGGTGGTGACGAACCTGATCACCGGGGAGGCGGAATACCTCCCCGTCCCCCGGCGGGATTCCCCCAACCTGCCGCTGGAGGCCACCTGCGCCATCCCTTTGATGTTCCCCGTCATCCGGATCGGCGGCCAGCCCTACCTGGACGGCGGCTGCGCCGACGCCATCCCCTGGCGGCGGGCCCTTCGGGAGGGCTGCGACCGGGTGGCGGTGGTGCTGACCCGGGAGCGGGACTACTACAAAAAGCCGGGCCGGTCCGATGCGGCCATCGCCCGGGCGTTCAAGCGGTATCCGAATTTTCAGGAGACCATGCGGACCCGGTCGGAGCGGTACAACGCCTGCCGGGAGGCCCTGTTCGACCTGGAGCGGCAGGGCAGGGTTCTGGTCATCGCCCCCAGGGACACCCTGGGCTGCTCCCGGACGGAGAAAAATCTGGACACCCTCCGGGCCCTGTGGCAGGAGGGCTACTTCGACGGGCGGCGGGAAATCGAACGGGTCCGGGCGTTCTGGGCCGGAGAATGAACAAGCGGAGCGGCTTTTCAGCCGCTCCGCTTGTTCATTTCCCAAGAGCCGGGTTCAGTCCTCGCAAAGGCCGGCGGTGATGATGGCCATGGAGTAGACCTCCTGGGCGTTGCAGCCCCGGGAGAGGTCGTTGATGGGGGCGTTGAGGCCCTGGAGAATGGGGCCGTAGGCGTCGAAGGAGCCCATGCGCTGGCAAATTTTGTAGCCGATGTTGCCCGCGTTGATGTCCGGGAAGATGAAGGTGTTGGCCTGCCCGTGGACGGGAGAATCGGGGCACTTGGTCTTCATCACCCGGGGAGACACGGCGGCGTCAAACTGGAGCTCGCCGTCCACCACCACGCCGGGCAGGGCGAACTTCGCCTTTTCGCAGGCCTGATGCATCTTGTCCACGTCCTCGCCGGAGCCGGAGCCGTGGGTGGAGTAGCTGAGGAAGGCCACCTTGGGGTCGATGCCGAAGGTCCGGGCCGTCTGGACGGTCTCCACGGCGATCTCCACCAGCTCGTCCTCCGTGGGCTTGATGTTGATGGCGCAGTCCGCCATGGCGAACACGTCCGGGTCGCCGGTGGCGGAGGGACGGACCAGAATGAAGCAGCTGGAGACGATCTTGCACCCCGGCTTGGTCTTGATGAGCTGGAGGGCGGGACGGACGGTGTCGGCGGTGGAGTACGTGGCGCCGCCCAGCAGGGCGTCGGCGTAGCCCATCTTCACCAGCATGGTGCCGAAGTAGTTGCCCTGCTTCAGCACGGCGCGGCACTGCTCCTCGGTCATCTTGCCCTTGCGGAGGGCCACCATCTCGGCCACCATCTTGTCCATGTCCTCAAAGGTCTCGGGATCCAGGATCTCCGCGCCCTTGACGTTGAAGCCCACCTCCTCGGCGGCGGCCAGGATTTCCTCCCGGTTGCCCACCAGCACGGGCATCAGGAACGTGGCGGACAGCAGCCGGGCGGCGGCCTCCAGGATGCGGGGATCGGTGCCCTCGGTGAACACAATCTTGCGGGGATGGGCTTTCAGCTTTTTGATCAGAAATTCAAACATGTCTTTTCCTCCAGATGTACAAGTCTTTGCCGGGGTTTGATAACTCCATTATACACGTTTGCCCGCCCTGGTCAATCCAAATTTCGGGGCTCTTTTATAAAAATTTACGGTTCTGTCACCAATTCCCAGCTCCCGTATGGCACACTGAATCCGGCTTCCGGGGCGTTTTCCGTCGAAACCGCCGGAAAATCCCCGGAAGGCCCCGCTTTTTTGCCCCTTCCAGGGCTTGACGGCAGGGGAAAAAAGCGGTATGATAGGCACTGGTAACAAATTGTAACTTTTTCAGAACCTCCCCTCCCGCTTTCCGGGAGGGCCGATGCCGGATACAAGGAGACCCTATGAGCGAAGACAGGAAAAAAACCACCACCCAGGCCCCGCCCCGCCGGGAGGACAAGCCGGACCCCGCCCCAGAGCGGGAAGGCTTCCCCGACGGCTGGAGCCCCTGGAAGGATTGGGACCTCCCCCCCTCGATCCGGGACTGGGAACCGGAGGGAGAGCGCCGTCCCCCGGAGCGCCGCCGCTCCGCCTCCTCCCACAGCCGGGAGCGCCGGAGTGCCTCCCCCCGGAAGTCCCGCCCCCAGGAGCGGCAGGAGCACGCCCCCTCCCCCCGCCAGTCCATCGCCCAGAAGCGGCTGCACTTCCGCCGCCGCTGGCGGCGCATCGTCCGGGAGAACAAGGCCCACCGCTTCCCGGAGTCCGAGCGGCTGCCCATCCAGCTGATGCTGTTTTTCTGGGGCCTCTTGCCCATGTGGGGGAGCCTGCTCCAGGAGCGGGTGCTGCAAAAGAACAGCGCCTCCCGGCAGAAGGACGCCCGGAGCTCTCAGAAACAGCACCGCTGGCGCATCCACCCCGCCGTGTTCCTGACGGGAGGCTGCATAGCGGCGGCGGCGGTGCTGTTCGTCTCCACCTATACCAGGGGCGTCACCGTCACCTACGACGGAAAAGTGCTGGGGGCCCTCTCCAGCGAGGCCGAGGCCGAGGAGGCCCGGGCAGAGCTGGAAAAAGTCACCGCCCAGACTCTGGGACGGAGCTTCACCATTGACAACTCCCTGATTCAATACTCCTCCGGCCTCCTCCGCCGCCAGGATCTGGTGGACAAGGAGACCTATGAGGAGGAGCTGAGCCGGGAGGTAGGCATGGTCACGGCGGCCTACTGCCTCTATGTAGACGGGGAGCGCATCGGGGCCACGCCCTACAAGGGGGCCCTGGAGCAGCTGCTGGAGCAGATTCAGCTCTCCGCCACCAACGAGGGCACCATCTCCGTTTCCTTCGCGGAAAATGTGGAGGTGAAGGAGGAGTTTGTGGCCACAGACAGCCTGATGAACCTGGGCTTCCTGGCGGAGACGCTCTACAGCACCAAGACCGCCGAAGTCACCTACACCGTGGCCAAAGGGGACACCTGGTCCGAAATCGCCGAGGACCACGGCCTCACCTCCAAGGAGCTGGAGGCCCTGAACCCCGGCTACAACATCGACAAGCTGCAAATCGGCGAAATCCTCACCATGTCCGCCTCCGTACCCTACCTGACCATGACTGTGGTCCAGCAGGAGCGGTACGTGGACAGCGTGGCCTTCGACGTGGAGTACACGGACAGCCCGGACATCTACGTGGGCGACTACCGCGTCACCTCCGCCGGGCAGTACGGCGCGGCGGACACCGTGGCAAACGTCACCTATATCAACGGTACGGAGACGGAGCGAACGGTCCTGTCCTCCGTCACCCTCCGCCAGCCCGTCACAGAGCACCGGCTCCAGGGCACGAAGCCCAAGCCTATCACGGCGGCCTCCGGCACCTTCCGCTGGCCCACCACGGGGCGCATCAGCTCCCGGTTCGGCGGGCGGAGCTCCCCCGGCGGCATCGGCTCCACCAATCACAAGGGAATCGACATCGCGGTGCCCTACCGTACGCCGATCTACGCCGCCGACGGCGGAACCGTCACCTACGCCGGGTGGATGGGCGGCTACGGCTATCTGGTCCAGATCGACCACGGAAACGGCTATGTGACCCGGTACGGCCACAACAGCAGCCTGACAGTCTCCGTAGGCCAGAAGGTCTACAAGGGGCAGCAGATCGCCCGGGCCGGCTCCACCGGCAACTCCACCGGCAACCACTGCCACTTCGAGGTCCGGTACAACGGCGTGGCCAAGAACCCGCTGAACTACCTGTAACGCAAAAAACCGGAAAGAGCCCTCCGGAGCATTCCAGATGCTCCGGAGGGCTCTGTTCTTCCCTCAGCCAAAAATGCGGCTTTTCGGTCCAATGGGCCGGAAGTACCGTGCCACGGTCCGGGGGCCGAAGGCCGCTTCCAGCTCCCTCCACTCCGCCGCGGAGAGGAGGCAGAAGCCCACGGTATCGTCCGCCATGGAGTACACGAAGCACCTCAGCTGCCAGTCCGGGTCCAGCTGGGCCTGGACCGCTTTCAGCGTCGTGTCCCGGTCCATGCGGTCCGGGGCATAGGGTATCGCCGTCAAGGCCCCGTCTCTTCCCAGCAGGATATCCGAGCCCCGGGGCAGAACGCTGTCCCGTATCTCATAGCGAAAGCGGGCCGACGCAGGCAGCCGTTCACAAACACCCTGGATGATCCACTCGTCATAATCTCTCCAGTCCACCCAGATGGGGATGCCGCTGTCCCAAAAGCCGTCAAGCTCTCCCTCCGGGTCCTTCATATAGCGTTCCATCCATTGAAAGTTCGTGCATGTTTCCATACGCGCCTTCTGATTTCAGAGGGTCAAGGCAGCTTGTATTTCTCCAGATCCCTGTCCAGGCTCTCCGTGAACTCCCCGGCGGCCTTGAAGTCGTGGAGAAAGGCGTGGCGCTGTTCCCCGCGGTCCTCCCGCTCCTCCATGACGCAGACGGCGATGTTGGAGCAGTGGTCGGATACCCGCTCCAGGTTCGTCAGCAGGTCGTTCAGGATAAAGCCCAGCTGGATGGTGCACTCCCCGCTCTGGAGCCGGTGGATGTGCCGGGCCCGAATCTCGTCGGTGAGCCGGTCGATGGTCTCCTCCAGGGGCTCCACCGTTTTGGCGGCGGCGGGGTCGTCCGCCTGGAAGCAACCCACCGCCGCGGCAAGAATGTCCCCCAGGGCCTGTTCCAGCACCTGGAGCTCCGCCTCCGCCGCGCCGGAGAAGCTCAGGCCCTTCTCGTGGAGCTCCCGGGCGGACTCCTGGATATTCAGGGCGTGGTCCCCGATGCGCTCAAAATCCCCGATGGCGTGGAGCAGCCGGGAGACGGTGTGGATGTCCTCCATGGAGAGGCCATGCTGGGAAATCTGCACCAGATAGCCGCTGAGGCGGTCCTCGTAGACATCCAGCTTGTCCTCATTCTCCAGCAGCTCCGCCTCCAGATCTCCGCTATAGCTCGCAAGCTGCCCCAGGGAGGCCATCAGGCTCTTCCGGGCCAGATCGCCCATCTCCCGGGTCATGGCGGCACACTCGCTGACCGCTGCGCCGGGGGTGCGGAGCAGCAGGGGGTCCAGGAAGGCAAACTGAGGGGTCTTGTCCTCTTCTTTGACAGCCGCCCGGGCCAGCCATTCCAGCTGGCGGGAGAAGGGCAGCAGCAGGGCGGTGGTGCCGATGTTGAAGACCGTGTGACACAGGGCCACGCCCACGGCTCCCACGGCGGAATCCATGAAGGGGAAGTGGAACAGCAGGTCCCCGCCGCAGAAGAGGATGAGCCCAATGGCCGTTCCGATGATGTTGAAGGCAATGTGGATCACGGACACCCGCTTGGCCCCCCGGGATACCCCGATGGAGGAGATCAGCGCCGTGACGCAGGTGCCGATGTTCTGGCCCATGATGATGGGGATGGCCACGCCGTAGGTGATGGACCCGGTGAGGGCCAGGGCCTGCAGAATGCCCACGGAGGCCGCCGAGGACTGGATGACCCCGGTGAACACCGCGCCCACGGCCACGCCCAGCAGGGGATTGCGGAAGGCCGTCAGCAGGTCCGAAAAGCCCGGCATCTCCGCCAGGGGGCTGACGGAGTTTTTCATCATCTCCATGCCGGACATCAAAATGGCGAAGCCGATGAGGATGCGCCCGATGTCCCGCCGCCGCTGGCGCTTGGAGCCCATGATGAGCAGGATGCCCGCCAGGGCGAAGAGGGGGGAGAAGTTCTCCGGCTTCAGGAGGTTCAAAAGCACGCTCTCGCTCTCAATGCCGGTGAGGGACAGAATCCACGCCGTCAATGTGGTGCCCACGTTGGAGCCCATGATGACGCCGATGGTCTGCCCCAGTTCCATGACGCCGGAGTTCACCAGGCCCACCAGCATCACCGTCACCGCCGAAGAGGACTGGACGGCGATGGTGATGCCCGCGCCCAGAAGCAGGCCCTTCATGGGGTTGGAGGTCATACGCTTCAACAGCCGCTCCAGGCGGCCGCCGGCCATCTTTTCCAGGCTCTTGGACATGGTGGTCATGCCGTAGAGGAAGAAGGCCAGCCCCCCGCAGAGGGTAAACAGGGAAAAAATATCCATCAACGTTCCTCACTTCCGTGCCCGCGCCAAGGCGGACGCTCCATCTTATGTGACGGCCCTATTATATATGTGGAGGACAGGTGCTGGGAATCGGCGGAATGACCAAAGCGCAAATTTTGCGGAAATTTTTGTCATTTCGTCTAAAATTGCTTTTCCGTTTTATCGGTTTCGCCGGGTTCCTCCGGTTCTGGACGCCAGGGGCAGCGACCGTAGAAGGAGGTCATGGAGCGGATCTCCTCCGCCAGCTCCGCCGTGGTCCGGCCAGGCAAGAGCCGCCAGCACCAGTTTCCCCTGCCCACGCCGGGGACGTTGATGCGGCTTTCGCTGCCAAGGCCCAGGTAATCCTGCATCTGGGCCACGAAGAGCTCCGCAACGCTCCCCTGCCCCGCCCGGAGCAGGGCCAGCCGGACATTCTCCGCCCCGGAGGTCCCCAGGTACCTCTCCGCAAAGGCCCGCTCCCGCTGAGGGGCGGAGGCGTACCATCCGGCGGCGGTGTCGTTGTCGTGGGTACCGGTGTAGCAGACGCAGTTCGGCTGGTAATTGTGGGGCAGGTAGGCGTTGGAGGGGTCCGAAAAGGCGAACTCCAGCACCTTCATCCCCGGCAGGCCGGACTCCTCCCGGAGCCGGTGGACGCCGTCCGTCAGGATGCCCAGGTCCTCGGCGATGAAGGCGATGCCCTGGAACCAGGAGGTCAGCACCCCCAGCAGGTCCATGCCGGGGCCCTTCTCCCAGGCCCCCACCCGGGCGGTCTCGGACTCCGCCGGAACGGCCCAGTAGCTCTCCAGTCCCCGGAAGTGGTCGATGCGGATGACGTCGAAGAGCTTCCCGGCCCCCTCCACCCGGCGAATCCACCAGCCGAAGCCGTTTTGCTTCATGGCAGCCCAGTCGTAGAGGGGATTCCCCCAGAGCTGGCCGTCCTCCGAGAAGTAGTCCGGCGGAACCCCCGCCACCTTGGCGGGCTTTCCCTCCCCGTCCAGGAGAAATTCTCCCCGCTCGCTCCACACGTCGGCGGAGTCCAGGGAGACGTAGATGGGCAGGTCCCCGATGAGGCCCAGCCCCAAGTCGTTGACATAGGTTTTCAGCGCCGCCCACTGGGTGAAGAACCAGTGCTGAACGCAGGTCTCAAAGGCCACCTCCTCCGCCATCTCCACCCGCCAGCGCTCCACGGCCTCCGCCTCATGGCGGCGGAGGCCCTCGTCGGGCCACTGGAACCAGGGGAGGTCCCCGAAGTGCCGCTTGGCCGCCCGGTACAGTGCGTACTCCCGGACCCAGGGGCGCCCCTCGGCAAAGGCCCGGGCGGCCTCCGCCGCCTCGCCGCTGACCCGGGTGAAGGCCGTTCGAAGGAGGGGCTCCCGGCTCTTCTTCAGCGCGCCGTAGTCAATCCTGTCCCCGGCGGGGACCCGGGCGGAGACCAGCTCCTCCTCCGTCAGGAGGCCGTCCTTGGCCAAAAGGTCCAAATCAATGAACAGGGGATTTCCGGCGAAGGTGGACTCGCTGGCGTAGGGAGAGTCTCCGGCCCCGGCAGGGCCCACGGGGAGAATCTGCCACCAGGACTGGCCCGCGTCCTGGAGGAAGTTGGCGAAGGCCCGGGCCTCCGCCCCCAGGGAGCCGATGCCGTACTCGGAGGGAAGGGAGAAAATGGGCAGGAGGATGCCTGCGGAACGTTTCATAAGAAAACCTCCATGTTGAGTAGTGTACCCCCTCATTGTAAAAAAACGCCCCCCGGTTGTCAAGAACCGGAGGACGTCGGATTTACAGCTTTTTCTCGTAGCAGTTCAAAATCTCGCGGATGTACCCGTGAAAGAAAAACTCCGTGCTCCCGGCAAAGCCGTATCCGATGGAGGGATACAGGTGGTTGGTGGGGGCGTTTCCCTCCCAGGTGTCCAGGCGGATGACGGTTTTGCCCTGGGTCCGGGCGGTCTCCTCGCAGAAGGCCACCATCCGCTTGGCGAGGCCCTTCCCGGACTGGGCCGGGTGGATGCAGAGGGTGTGGATGACCCCCACCTCCTCCCGCTCCGCCGGAATGGTCCAGGGAATCTGATCGTATTCCGGCAGCTGTTGGCCGTTGAGGTTCACCACGCCCCAGAGCGCGCCGTCCTCCTCTCCCACATAGAGGGTCCCGGCCTCCAGCGCCTTGCGGGCGTCCTCCGTGGTGGGATAGCTTCCCCGGAGCCAGTTGGTGTAAACGGGCCCCTGCTCCTCCCGGTCAAAAATCGCCTCGTAAATCTCTCCGATTCGGGGCAGGTCGGCGGCGGCAGCTTTGCGAATCATACAATTGCGCTCCTCTCTCTTTGATGAATGAAATGGGGGAAAGGCGCGCCGCGACGGCGCGCCTTTTATGGGGTTCAGGGTTGTTCTTCTCCCGTCTCCTCAGATGGAGGCGCCTCCTCCGGCGCTTCCGCCTCCGGGGACTGCTCCGCAGCCTCCTCCGGGGCCAGGATTTTTTCAGAGATCATGTGGACCTTCCTGGCCGGGGCTTCGATTTCCCCCGGGCGGGTGGAGGCGTAGGGGCTCTCCACCAGGGCCGGGTCCCGGCCCTCGATGATGGCCACCATCTCCGCGCCGGTGATGGTCTCCTTTTCCAGAAGGTACGCCACCACCTTGTCCATGTCCTCCCGGTTCTCCCGGATGACCTCCACGGCGGTCTTGTAAGCCTCGTCCAGAAGGACCTTCACGGCCTTGTCCATCCGGGCGGCGGTGTCCTGGGCGCAGTCCATGCCGTAGCCCCCGTCCAGATACTGGTTCCGCCGGGAGGCCAGGGCCATCATGCCGAACTCCTCGCTCATACCGAACATGGCCACCATGTTCCGCGCCACGTTCGTGGCGTCCTGGATGTCCTGGGAGGCCCCGTTGGTCATGGTGTCCATCACCACCTCCTCGGCGGCCCGGCCGCCCATGGAGACGGTGATCTTCGCCATGAGCTCTTCCTTGGTCCTGAGCTCCGTCTTGTCCTCCTCGGGCATCAAGAGGGTGTAGCCCAGGGAGCCCTGAGTGTGGGGAACGATGGTGATTTTCTGCACCGGCTCCGTGTTCTTCTGCTTGTAGGCCACCATGGCGTGGCCCACCTCGTGGTAGGCCACCAGCTTTTTCTCGAACTCCGTCAGGACGCTGCCCTTTTTCTCCGTGCCGGCGATGACCAGCTCGAAGGCGGCCAGCATGTCCTCCTGGCTCACCAGCTTCCGGCCCTTCCGCACGGCCCGGAGGGCCGCCTCGTTCACCAGATTGGCAAGGTCCGCGCCCACGCACCCCGCCGTGGCCAGGGCCACCTTTTTCAGGTTCACATCCTCTCCCAGCTTGATGTTCCGGGTGTGGACCTCCAGCGTGGAGATGCGCCCCGCCAGATTGGGCCGGTCGATGGTGATGCGCCGGTCAAACCGCCCCGGGCGGAGCAGGGCCTGATCCAGCACCTCCGGGCGGTTGGTAGCCGCCAGGAGGATGACGCCCTTGGTGGGGTCAAAGCCGTCCATCTCCGCCAGGAGCTGGTTCAGGGTCTGCTCCCGCTCGTCGTTGCCGCCCATGCGGTTGTCTCTGGATTTGCCGATGGTGTCGATTTCGTCGATGAAGACGATGCAGGGGGCCACCTTGGACGCTTCTTTAAAAAGGTCCCGGACCCGGGACGCGCCCACGCCCACGAACATCTCCACAAAGTCGGACCCGGAGATGGAGAAGAAGGGGACCCCCGCCTCTCCGGCCACGGCCTTGGCAAGCAGGGTCTTGCCGGTGCCCGGAGGGCCCACCAGCAGGGCACCCTTGGGGAGCTTGGCGCCGATCTCCGTGTACTTCCCGGGGTTGTGGAGGAAGTCGATGATCTCCGTCAGGGACTCCTTGGCCTCGTCCTGGCCCGCCACATCCCGGAAGGTGACGCCGGTGGATTTCTCCATATAGACCTTGGCGTTGGATTTCCCCACGCCGCCGATGCCTCCGATGCCGCCCATGCCCTTTTTCGCCATCCAGCTCATGACCAGGCTCATCACCAGAATGATGATGAAGAAGGGAGCCAGGTTCACCAGGAACAGCAAAATGGGGCTCATGGGGGGCTGGTAGTCCTGGTTGATGCGGATGCCTTCACCCTCTTTGGGCGCGGTTCCCGCCTGCCGGTTCAGCTCCTGAATGTGCTCCACAATGGCGTCGTAGGACTGGAGCTGGACGGTAAAGAGCTCCAGGGACAGCTTCAGCTCCCGGCCCTCTTCGTCCACGTGGGTGTAAACGGCGGAGCCGTCCTCCTGGGTGGATTTGGTGTATTCCATCCCCTCGCTGTTGGTGTAGACGTAGCCGTCCGCCGGGGTGATGATGAGAATGGATTCGCTGTTGTCAAAGTCCACCCCGGCGACCTTGCCGAAGTCCAGCATGTCCAGGAACTCGCTGTACTCCAGCTCCACGGAGCTTGCCTGATGGCCCATGCTGGTCATGTAGGTGGTGGCGTAGCTCACCAGGGCCGCCAGCAGCACCGCCCAGCAGATCAGGTGGATAAAGCCCCGCCAGTTGCTGTTTTTATTCTGGTCCGGCTTTTTTTTGTTGTTGTTTTGGTCCATGTATGAGTTGCTCCTTTCAGGAAAACGCGCAGAGCGCCGGTTCATATGGTCATATCCGGCGAAATTATATGGCAGTATATCACAGAACCTGAGAAGTCACAAGGAGGTTTCATGAAGTTTCTGTAAATTCACGCTTTATTATCCTCCCGGCCTATGGTATACTTAGGAATGTATCGACAAAATTTTCAGGCCGGGTTTCCCGGCCGGGAAGGAACCTCTATGGAAGACCGCAGAACCCCCGCCCCCGAGGCCGACGGCATCATCGAGGGCCGGAACGCCGTCATCGAGGCCCTGCGGGCCGGGACGGCCATTGATAAAATTTACCTGCAAAAGGGAGAGACGGACAAGACCCTGGGGCACATCGCCTCCAAGGCCCGCGCCGCCGGAACCGTGGTGGTGGAGGCGGACCGGCGGAAGCTGGACGCCATGAGCCGCACCCACGCCCACCAGGGCGTCATCGCCCTCAGCTCCGTCCGGGAGTACGCCGGCGTGGAGGACATTCTCCAGGCGGCGGCGGACAAGGGGGAGCCCCCCCTTCTGGTGGTCTGCGACGAGCTCTCGGACCCCCACAATCTGGGGGCCGTCATCCGCACGGCGGAGTGCGCCGGGGCCCACGGCGTCATCATCCCCAAGCGCCGCAGCGCCGGGCTCACGGCGGTGGTGGCCAAGACCTCCGCCGGGGCCGTGGCCCACGTGCCAGTGGCCCGGGTGCCCAACCTCCCCGCCCTGCTGAAGGACCTGAAGGCCCGGGGAATCTGGGTTTTCGGCACGGCGGCGGACGGGACCACCTCCCTGTACGACGCGGATCTCAAGAGCCCCGCCGCCATTGTCATCGGCAGTGAGGGCAGCGGCATGGGCCGTCTGGTGTCCGAGAGCTGCGATTTCCTGGTCCGCATCCCCATGCGGGGAAAGCTCTCCTCCCTGAACGCCTCCGCCGCCGCAGCCATCCTGCTCTACGAGGCCGTCAGGCAGCGGCTTTAACCATCCCCTTCCAAAGGAGGGTATCCCATGACCCCGAAGGACGACCACCAATTGAACGCCCCGGCTCCGGAGGAGGATTACACCCTGGAGGAGATTCTGGCGGAATACGGCGGCAGCCTGGAGCACCACCTGCTCCGAGAGACCGGGACGCCGGAGGTCCCCATCCCGGAGCCCCCCGCCGCCCCGATGGAGCCTGCGGCAAAGCCGGAGGCGCAGCCCGCACCGGAGCCCCCGGCGGAAGCCCCGCCGCCCCCGGAGCCCCCCAAGGACCCCATCCGGGAGGCGGAGCAGGCGGCGGAGGCGGACGTGGCCCGGCTGAACATCCCCCACCCCCGGCCCATCTCCCTGGAGGACGTGGTGGGCAGCACCGTGGACGCAGTGATGGAGGAGGCCAGGGAGCCCATCCTGCCCCCGAAGCTGGGCCTTTTCTCCCGCAAGCCCCTGGAGGAGACGGAGTCCCTCCCCCCGCCGCCGGAACCGGAGCCGGACCCGGAGCCCATCGGCCCGGAGCCCACCCTCTGGGAGGCGGCCCATGACGCCCGCCAGCTCTACATCCGCCGGAAGCACACGGTGCTCCTGCCTCTGTTCACGGCCCTGCCCCCCACGCTGTTTATGCTCCTGGAGCGCTATCAGGTGAAGATTCCCTACTGGACCGGGGACCGGGAGGTCCAGTGCGCGGTGCTGCTTGCCTGCCTGGTTCTGACGGCGGTGGCCTGCCGCCATGTGTTTCTCAAGGGCTTCGGCATGCTGCTGCGCCGCCGCTGCGTCGCCGAGCTGCTGGTGTCCCTCTCCGCCCTGGCCTCCGGGCTGGACTGCGCCGCCCGGCTCCTGGACGGACAGCCCGGCGAAACCATGCCTTACGCCTCCGTCAGCTGTCTGGCCCTGGTCTTTGCCCAGTGGGGCGTCCGCCGGGAGAGCAAGGGGAACTACGACATGCTCCGGGCCGCATCCCTGGACGAGGAGCCGCCCTATCTCGTCACCAACACCCTCCAGGGGGCCTGCAAGCAGCGGGGCGACGTCCCCGGCTTCTTCACCACCGCCGCCCGGAGCGACGCGGCCACCCTCTGGCAGACGGCGCTGCTGCCGGCCTTCCTGGCGGCGGCCCTGGTCTTCGCGGGGCTGAGCTCCGCAGGGCAGGAGCGGGGCGGGGACTTCCTTTTGAACCTCTCCGCCATTCTCCCGGCGGCGGCCACCTTCTCCCTGCCCCTGTGCTGGGCCCTGCCCTGGTCCAAGCTGTCGGAGCACCTGCAAAAAACCGGCTGCGCCGTGGCGGGCTGGTCCGGAGCCCAGAAGATCAGCTCCCGGCGGCGGATGATCGTCACCGACACGGACCTCTTTCCTCCCGGCACCGTCCAGCTCAACGGGCGGAAGCTCTACGGCGAGACTCAGGAGCAGGCCGTCTCCCTGGCGGCCTCCATGGCCCGGGCCGCCGGAAGCGGCCTGGAGCGGCTGTTCAACAATCTGGTCCGCAGCGAGGGGGGCCGCTACGAGAAGGTGGATGATTTCAGCTTCTACGAGGAGGGCGGCTGGTCCGGCACCGTGAAAGGCGAATCCGTGCTGATGGGCAGGGCCTCCTTCATGCGGAAAATGAACGTGCGTCTGCCGGCGGACGTGAACCTGCCCACCGGCGTCTTCCTGGCGGTGGACGGGGAGCTGCGGGCGGCCTTCGCCGTGAAGTACACCCCCTCGGAAAACGTGGCCTTCGCCCTGAAGCTGATGCAGCGCAGCCGCATCCAGCCCATCCTGGCCTCCCGGGACCCCAACATCACCCCCGCCCTCATCAAGCGGAAGTTCAGCCGGGGGGCACACATGGAATACCCCGGCCTCTCGGAGCGCATCGCCCTCAGCGAGGCGGAGAAGGACCGGGACTTCCCCCGGGCCCTGCTGTTCCGGGAGGGGCTGCTTCCCTACGCGGAAACCGTGGCGGGGAGCCTGCGGCTGTGCAAGGCCGTCCGCCGGGCGGCGGCCATCTCCCTGCTGGGGAGCTGGGCCGGGACCCTGCTGACCTTTTACCTCACCAGTCTGGGGGCCTACGAACTGCTGAACCCCCTGGCGCTGGAGGTTTTCCTGCTGCTGTGGACCCTGCCGGTGCTGCTCATGGCGGACTGGACGGGGCGCTATTAAAAGAAGGAGCTGATTCTATGGGAAAATTTGACGGCGTGCTGCTGGCCAGCGACTTTGACAACACGCTGCTCTATACGGAGGACGCCCTCCGCACCGGCGCGCCGCTGCCGCCCCTGCCGGAGGAAAACCGGAGGGCCCTGACCTACTTCATCGCCCAGGGGGGCCGCTTTGCCGTCGCCACGGGCCGGGCCCTTCCGGCCTTCCTCCGCCACGCGGGGGACGTGCCTATGAACGCTCCCGGCGTGGTGTGCAACGGCGCAGCCATCTATGATTTTGAAGCGGGCGAATACCTGGAGACCGCCGTGCTGGACCCCGCCGCCCGCCGGCGGGGCCAGGCGGCGCTGGACCGCTTCCCCGGCGTGGCGGTGGAGGCCTACCATCTGGACAACGTGGTTCATGTGGTCCGGCCCAACGACATCTCCCGCCAGCATGAGCGCATGACCAAGGCTCCCCTCACGGAGGCTCCCTCCCTCCTGGAAACGCCCCTCCCCCTGGCCAAGCTCCTGTTTGAAGCGGACCACGAGACCTTGGAACAGGTACTGGCCTTTCTCCGGGACCAGGGCTGGGCGGAGGACTATGAGCTGATCTTCTCCGTCTCCCACCTGCTGGAGATGACCACCCGGGGGGCCAGCAAGGGCGGCATGGTCCGCCGTCTGGCCGCCCGGCTGGGGATTTCCATGGACCACGTCTACTGCGCCGGGGACGAGGCCAACGACCTCTCCATGCTCCGGGCCGCCGCCCAGGGCTTCGCCCCCGCCAACGCCTCTCCCGCCGTCCGGGAGTCCGGGGTCACGGTGGTCCGGGGCGCCCGAGAGGGAGCCATTGCGGAGGTCGTTGAAATTCTGGACCGGAAATACTCCTGAAATGCCGCAAGCCCCGGCAAAAGCCGGGGCTTGGCAGGAGAGGCCGGGGCCATATGTAAGCGTAAAAGCCGCCGCGGCAGTCAGCTGACCCTGCCGGTCAGGAATGCGCAAACATGAGAAACCGTCACCGTCCAGGTGGCGGTTTCTGCGTTTTACGATGGCCGCAACCGTAAGGGCTCCGATATGTAACGTAATTCCCATATGGACTCACCTCCTTTCGGAGGAGGCCGGCCGCCTTGTGCCGCACCTGAATCTGCCGCGCCGCAAGCCCCGGGGAAAGGCAAGCCCTCTCTCTTTTTCTTACGGTCTCCCCTTGCATTGCTCTCTTTAAAGTGCTACAATAACGGCTGAAATCACCAGCGGCAAAACGCCGGAATGAATCAACGATTTTACAGAGAGGGTGACACAAGCAACATGGAATGGACAATGACGGCCAATGCCCCCGGTCAGGTATGCCTGATGCAGGGCAACGAGGCCATTGTGCGGGGCGCGGTGGAGGCCGGTATCAACTTCGCCGCCTCCTACCCCGGCTCCCCCTCCTCCCAGGTTCTGGGCATGCTGGGCAAAATCGCCCGGGAGCGGGGCTTCTACGCGGAGTGGTCTACCAACGAGGTCTGCGCCCTGCAGGCCTGCACCGGCGCGTCCCTGGCGGCCGGCCGGGCCCTGTGCGTGGTGAAGCAGAACGGCCTTTTGTGCGTGGCGGACGCGCTCCACTGCGCCGCCCAGGCCGGGGTGAAGGGGGGCCTTGTGATCGTCTCCAGCGACGACCCCAGCGCCCACTCCTCCACCAATGAATTTGACTCCCGCTGGCAGGCCATGTCCGCGGGCATCCCCCTGCTGGAGCCCACCACCATGCAGGAGGCCAAGGACATGATTCCCTACGCCTTCCGGCTCAGCGAGGAGGTGGGCCAGATCGTGCTGGTCCGGGTAACTACCCGGGTCTGCCACGGCCGGGGCAACGTGACCCTGGGGCCCCTGCCGGAAAAGCCCCGGGCCCTGGAGCGGGTGCAGGAGTGGGACCGGATGGTTTGCGTCTCCTACATGCACGGCCCCGCCCTTCAAAAGCTGGAGGAGCTGCGCCGCCGCTTTGAAACCAGCCCCTGCAACCACTACGAGGGCCCGGAGGCCCCGAAAAAGCTCGTCATCGCCGGGGGCACCGGCCGTCTCTACGGCCAGGAGGCCCTCCGCCGCCTGGGCGTGGACCAGGAGACCGGCTTCATGGCTCTGGGAACCCTCTGGCCCCTGCCGGAGAACTACATATTGACCTGTCTCCGCACGGCGGAGGAGGTCCTGATCCTGGAAGAAGTGGACCCCTTCCTGGAGCGGGCCGTTCAGGCCCTGGCGGGCCGGGAGGGCCTGCAGGTCAAGTTCCTGGGCCGGGGGGACGCCCTGCCGCCCTTCGGCGAGCTGGACCCGGACGTGGTCACGTCCGCCGTCTGCCGCCTCACCGGCGCGGCCCTGCCTGAGAAGAAGGCCGCCGGTGAGCTGGAGCTCCCCGTCCGGGAGATGAGCTTCTGCGCGGGCTGCCCTCACCGGGCCACCTTCTACCTGCTGAAGCGGGCCATGCGGCAGGAGAAGCACCCCGGCGTGGTGGTGGGCGACATCGGCTGCTACTTCATGGCGGGCCAGTCCGCCGGGCAGTACGCCTGGCAGACCTGCAACTGCATGGGCTCCGGCGTCAGCGTGGCCGAGGGCCTGGGCCAGCTGACCAACTACGGCCTGGACCAGAAGGTCGTCACCATGTGCGGCGACTCCACCTTCTTCCACACCATTCTCCCCGGCCTTGTCAACGCCGTCTACCACAACGCCAACATGCTCCTCATCGTCCTGGACAACTCCGCCACGGCCATGACCGGCTTCCAGCCCCACCCGGGCACCGGCCTCACCGCCATGGGGGACCAGGTGAAGCCCATGGACATCCCCAAGATTCTGGACGCCGTGGGCTGCCGCGTGGAAGTGGCGGACCCCTTCGATGTCGTCGAGGCGGAGAAGACCCTCCGCCGGATGCTGGACCAGCCGGGCATGAACGTCCTCATCATGCGCCAGCCCTGCGCCACGCTGATGACCAAGGAGCGGAGCCGCAAGCCCGTCCGGGTCTACGTGGACCAGGACGTGTGTATTGGGGACGGCTGCGGCTGCGACAAGTACTGCTCCCGGGTCTGGGGCTGCCCCGGCAACACCTGGGACTTCAAGAAAAACAAGGCGCTCATCGACCCCGTCACCTGCGTGGGCTGCGGCGTGTGCGCCAAGCTGTGCCCCTCCGGGGCCATCAAAGTGGATAGGGGGGAAGAAGCATGAAGCTGAAATACGATCCCTTGAACATCGTGGTCTGCGGCATCGGCGGGCAGGGCAACGTGCTGGCCGCCGAGACCCTGGGCAGCGCCATGTGCGACCGGGGCTGCCGGGTGGCCGTGGGGGAGACCTACGGCGCCAGCCAGCGGGGCGGCTCCGTCATGAGCCACGTCCGGGTCTCTGAGAAGTGGGACCCCAGCGTGCTGATTCCCGCAGGCGAGGCCCACATCATCATCGGCTTTGAGCCTCTGGAGACCCTCCGCATCGCCCGGAAGTACGCCGGGGCGGACACGGTGACGGTCTACGACCCCCGCCCCGTCTATCCCCTGGGCGTCCTCCAGGGCGTCCAGACCTACCCGCCGCTGGAGGAGCTCCAGGCGGAGATTGAACGCCTGTCTGCCGTGGCCCTGGCCATTCCGGCGGCGGATATCGCCATGGCGGCCGGGGACTCCCGGGCCGCCAACATCGCACTGCTGGGGGCCTTCAGCCGGCTCTCCGCCGCCCCGCTGAGCGGGGAGGACCTGGAGAAGATTCTGGCCCAGCGGTTTAAAGGCAAGGTGCTGGAGCTGAACCGGCGGGCCTTCGCCATGGGCCGGGAGGCCGCAGAGAAGGGGGGCGCGGTGTGATGAAGACCATTCGCGTTGTGTTCCGCCATCCCCAGGGCAGGCCCCCGCTGACGCTGGAGCTGCCCCGGGACACCCGGTTTTCCGCCCTGACGCCGCTGCTCTATGAGCAGAACTTCGTGGAATGGCAGAAGCCGGGCTGGCGCTGCCTTTACCAGGAGCACCTGTGCGGCATGAAGCACCGGCTATGCGACTACGTCCCGGAGGACGCGGAGGAGATCGTGCTGGACCTCTTCGGCTTCTCCCAGGTGCTGGTGTAAAGGAGGAGTGGGAAACATGTTGAGTACGATTGCATTGGATACCCAGGTCCTCCGCCGGGGCCTCTGCACCGGCTGCGGGGCCTGCCAGGGCCTCTGCCCTTACTGGGGCAGCGTGGACGGGCGGACCGTCTGCTTCTTCGACTGCGAGCGGACCGACGGCCGCTGCCAGCGGTTCTGCCCCCGGATGCCCACGGACCTGGACACCCTGCGGAAGCAGTTCTTCCCGGAGGAGACCATCCTCCCGGAGATCGGCCCCTTCCTGGGCCTGTACCTGACCCGGGCCGCCGACGAATCCATCCGGGCCAAGGCCCAGCACGGCGGCAGCATGACCGCCCTGGTGGAACTGGCGTTAAAGGAGGGCTTCATCGACGCCGCGGTGCTGACCCGCTCCCAGGGGGGATTGAACCCCGAGAGCGTGCTGGCCGCTGCGGCGGAGGAGGTCCGCGCCTGCTCCGGCAGCAGCTTCCAGGTGCCGCCTGCCCTGGCGGTGCTGAACCAGGCGCTGAAGGAGGACCGCTACCACAAAATCGGCGTGGTGGGTACCCCCTGCAAGACCTTGGCGGTCTATAAAATGAAAGCCAATCCCCTGCCGGAAAACGACAACCACGCCGGAAACATCGGCATGGTATTCGGTCTCTTCTGCGGCTGGGGCCTGGACTGGGACGGTCTGAATGCTCTGGCGGCCCGCCATGCCGACCCGATGAAGGTCTCCCACATGGACATTCCCCCCAGCAAGTACCACTCCCTGGAGCTCCGGGAGGACGGCGGGACCGTCTCGGTGAACCTGGACGAGGTGACGCCCCTGGTCCGCTCCGGCTGCCGTTTCTGCGCAGACATGACGGCGGAGTTCGCGGACCTCTCCATCGGCGGGGCCCGGAGCGCCGACGGCTGGGACGTGGACAAGGGCTGGAACCAGATCATCGTCCGTTCGGAGAAGGGCCGTCAGCTTCTGGAGCTGGCTCGGGAAAAGGGCGTGCTGGAGTTCCGGGAAGCCATGGAGGGCGGCCTGGAGAAGCTGAAAAAGGCGTCCCTTGGCAAAAAGCGCACGGCGGTTCAGAACCTCCGGGACCTCACCGGCAAGGCGGAGGACCTGGGGTATTTGAACCCCAGCCGGGAGCTGTTCCAGGGACTGTAAGAGGGATTCCAGCAGAGAGACAGGCAAATTTGCCTGTCTCTCTTTCTTTCGTGCAGGCAGCAAATCCCCCGCCTCCAAGCCGCACCACCGGAGACGATCCTCTATTGGGATGCAAGGGATGGGGCGCAGGGGCAAACCTGCGTGTCCGCCCTTCTATCGGAAGCGCCGGGGTCCCGGGACAAGGACGGAACCTGATATTTTACACATGGCCGGGAGCCCATGCTTGGCGGAATCGACGAAATCAAAAAATTTCGGGAAATCGTGTGAGAAAGCCGCCCTCTTCCGCATTTATAAAATGAGGGTACGGCCATCCCGTTACGCGAAGCGGAAGGCGGCGGCTTTTCTGCAAAGGCGCATTTGTCTGGTGATTGCCGCAGCCGCCAGGAACCTTGCCATAAGGGTGCTCAGGCGCTTGAACCCGGGGACAAGCCGTGTAAATTTCCGGAAGGGACCGGGCGGAGCGAAGGCTCCGGGAGACTGCCGCAAAACGCGGAAAGCCCATCGGCTGACCGCCGCTTACTCCGCAAACGTCCCGCCGCACAAATCTGAATCCCGCATCCGCGCTTCCGGAAGCATGTACACTTGAGCAAGACCCCGAACGGAAGGATTCCTGCAAAACGCGAAATGAAGGAACTTTATGATGAAAAAACGTCTGTTTGCAGAGCTGTTCACCGCTATGGTCATGGTTTCCATGATGGCCTCCTCAGCGCTTGCCGCTGAACCGGAAGCGGGAAAGGACCGAAAGGTTCATACGCTTACATTGGATGCCGGTCTGGTCCCCCTTGCCCGTGAAGCGTCCGTCAGCAAAAGCGCCGGCGTTGGGTTGGCATTGGAGTCCGGAAGCAGTGGATGGTCCACGGTTTACGAGCTGAAATTTTCCGCCCCCGGCATCCCGTTCAACGCCGTCATTCAGAACATTGCGGTTGTGCCGGGCACGGCAGACGCCAATGCCGGTCATCCGCAGATGCAGGGGGTGATTGTGGCAAGCCAGATGAAGCTGACCGCACCCAACGCAAAAAGCACGACCATGACCTGGAACAAAACCATGGAGACAACGGCGCTCAATGGCGCTCCCGTGCGGGGCACATGGGCTTTGCAGCTCTATGGGACGAACGTAACCCGCCCCATTGGCGATTGGACCGATTCCATCCGCTTTGGAAGCGTCCACTATAAGAATTGCAGCGTCACGGTTACATATACCGCGTGAGGAACCGCCTATGCAAATTATGCAGATCAGCAGTTATGTGAGCAATGTAATCGCACGTGACCAGGCGAAATTTGAAAAAACGCCGGCAGTCAAACAAGCGGCAAAACAGGAGGCCCAGGCCGCTTTAACGGACGAAGTCATTGCGCAGATCAAAGAGCACGCAAGGAAAGACGCCCAGGTGAACGTCTATCAGCAAAAGGAGTACATTCAGCTGATCAACGCCCATAAACAGCAGCATGTATCTCCCAGCCGTTCGGAAGCGATTTCCCGGGCCGCCCTGGCGATGGACCACGTGACCAAGGGAACCCGCGACGGCGATCTTCTCTCCATGCTGCTGGGGGAGTATTCCATGAAGGCCTGGATCGGGAAGCTGGTGACAACAGCTGAGGTCTATGCGCCCAACGGAGAAATGATCGCGGCCTTCAACAGCGACGGCGGCTGGACGGAGCTTTCCACGGAGGCTGAGCATCAGTTTCTGCACCAAGCGGACCAAATTTATTATGAAGCGTTTCAGTCGGCCCGCGCAAAAATCAAGGCTGCGGCAAAGCTCCCTGCCCGGAAACGCGGCAGGGCTGCAGGACTGTACCGTTTGATCAGCGCGCATAAAAGGAGGAGCCCATAAAAGCCGCATTTCTGCGGCGCTGCCGGTCGATGTCCGCGGCAGGCCTGAAGAAACGATGCTGACAGCGGAACGCCCGCCAGGATAAACATAACAGCAGAAAAACCCTTGAGCCGTAACGGCTCAAGGGTTTTTCCTGGTGACCCGGCGGGGATTCGAACCCCGGACCCACTGCTTAAAAGGCAGTTGCTCTGCCGACTGAGCTACCGGGTCGTCGTCAGAACAAACTACACTTCATGAATCCCGCCCTTCGGGCAGGCTTCACTCCGTTCCGTTTGTTCTTCCTCTCCCTTCAAAATCTGCGGATTTTGAAGGGGCTTACGCGAGGGTTTAACGCTTCGCACGGCCTCGCCGCGCCGGATTTCGCTTGCCCCTCTCCCCCGTCCCTCCGTCCCCCGCAGGGGTGGGGGTTGCTCAAGGGGGAGCCCGCTCCCCCTTGAAGGAGCGAAGAAATTTCCCGTCCGGCGCAGTTTTCGCCGCAAGGCGGAAACGAAGCGGTAAGGGGAATTTCTGAGCTGGCAGGGACGGCTGGACTCGAACCAGCGCATGAGGGAGTCAAAGTCCCTTGCC
>CAJTZL010000014.1 GCA_910583695.1 uncultured Oscillibacter sp. | reverse complement strand
TTGCCAGATACCAGAGGTTCACCAGGGGAATCCACCCGCACAGCGCCGCCAGAACCCGGTGCTTGATCCCCAGCTGCACCGAGGTGAGGTAGACCCGGATCATGCCGTTCCAGAAGACCACGGCCAGCAGGAGCACCGCCAGCAGCAGACCCGCCGCGCCCCCAAAAACCGTCCACCACGCAAGGAAGCCGTTTTCCGCAAAATCCGTGTACAGGACGTTCAGCCAGAGGAGCTGGAGCAGGACGGTGGCCGTGGCGGTCACGCAGAACAGCCGCAGCAGCTCACAGCCCTCCGCCAGCCGCTGGATGCGCTTGGTGGGACCCGCCTTCGGAATGGGGCGGAGATTGACCCAGAGGAACGCCGCCGCCAGGGGCAGAAACAGCCACCCTGCGCCGGAGCTCAAACTCTTGGCGTACAGCAGCCAGACCAGCGGCAGGGCGTTCACCGCCGCCGTCAGCAGCAGGCTATAGACGATCCGCCTGACATATTTCATAAAGCCGCCTCCCGTTCACAGCGCCCACCGGCGCTTTTCTGCGTTTATAGTAGACCTTGCCAATGGGGTTGTCAAGGTGGGAAGCTGGATGGTTTCGTTCAGAAAACAGATTGAACTGGGACTGGGATGATGGTATAATCAAGGCGATAAATCTGAATTTCGGAGTCGGAGGAGGAATTTTTAATGGAGCAGGAAGGTATTGTATCTGTTTGGGCGGGTGTATTTGAGACGGATCAAGCATTAAAGGAATATTTTGACGATATAGCAGGGCGTGACATTTCTCCTTTTAGCCAGGATTTTTTTGACGGCTGTGACATCTATCCTTTTGACATAGATTTTTCGGAGCGAAGCGTGCATGAGTTTACAACGGACCCGGAAGCGTTGGTTTGCCATTATTCCGAAGGTACGGCAATAGGCCCGGAATTGAAAAAACTGTTTCCGCAGGGTCTGAAACAGCCCTGCAATGCGGCGATTTTGGTCTACAACTACAAATATGACCCAGAAGAAAACGGCTTCAATCTCAATGCACCAGTGACTTTTTTGGGTGCTGTTCCATGTGACTTAGATTAAGGAATACAGCCACCATGGAAACTGTCAGACGCGGCTATATGCCGAAAGATACAACCGAATTTGGCCCCAAGGCCGCAGACAAGCTGAACGCCGCCGCTCAGGAGCTGGCGTTCCAGCGCGTATAGTCTCCCATTACAGCGCCTCCAAGCAAACGAATCCGCTTGCTTTCCGCGTCTGCGCCATGCTTTGAAATTTTATTGTGTCAGCGGCCCAATGCGGCCGTCAAGCGAGGTAATGCGAAAAAGCCGCAATTGACTGAGCGGGAGCGATATACAGCGTCTCCTCGTGCAGACAATACGGCAGTGTGAACTGTTCGCTTTCGCCGTCCGTGTATTGAACCGTGATGGTAACTGTAATCGCGCCGGGAGCGGTGATCATATTGGTTTCTCCCTCACTGGCGGTGCAGTACGCAATTCCTTTTATGCGCTCAAAGAAGTCCGCCAGCTCCGATTCGTTCAGCTCGACGGTCTTTCCCTGGCCGTTTACTTTTACACCCGACACATCGGAGGAGATCAGATCGGAAAGCAGGACGGCTCCGTTCTGCGCTTCCGCCTGCTGTCCCCTAGACAGCTCCGCCAGCCTGTCAAAGTCAAATCCGTTTGTCACCCTATAATTTCCACGTTCTAATGAGCTGGAGGATATCACCCATCCGTCATCCTCCCAAGGGGCGATCCGCCAGGACCAGAGCGCTCTGTTCCCCTGATAGAACGTCAGAACATAACGATCCTCCGCCATGGGGCGGCTGGTTGACTGCGTTTGAAGGGTATCGTACAGAGCCGCCAGCTCCGAAACCGTCTTTTCATCCGTAAAGGTCACGGCGGCATCCCGTGCCCTGTCTCCCGTTTCATGCAGGAGATCTACCCGGTTCGCCACGCAGGGCTGAATCAGTTGAACCTGACCGGATTCATCTTCGAAAAACAGCATTGCACTGTCTATGAGTTTCTGAAAATGCTCCCCTGCATCATAACCCTTTGGAGTAATGATGTAAAGCCTGCCAAAATGATGATAGAGCAGGCAGTCATTACCGCCAATCTGCCAATCATCCATATAGTAAACAGGGGTGGGCCACGGGGCGAGATCGCAGCCTGTCACATCCTCCAGTTCTCCTTCCAAGGCCACCCTTGAAAGAAATTGCAGGGATTCCTTGTTGGCAAAAACGAGACGGCCTCCGTCGTATGTTACATAATCAACGGCATCTTCATCAGCGGCGGCGCTTGCGCGGGAAATCCGCAGACTGAAAGACAGCCGCGCAGCCATGGGCGTCATGACCCATAATATGCCGATCAGAAAAATGGTCGCAGCTATGACGGGCAGTCGTTTCCTTTTTCTCATGATATAACCCCCCCCAAATACTGCAAATCCTGCCACCCTCTGCAAACAGCGGAACAGCCGTCACAAAAGTCCCGGGACGCAGAAACAGAATCATTTATGTTTCTTCGACCGATACTGCCTCACATTTTACTAAGGGTTTTATAAATGACCGACAGGGAAATCGAGTGCAGCAGCATGATAACCCATAAAATGTAATAAGGGCGGTTCCACTCATTCATGCTTGCGGCATTTTCCGGCAGCTCCTGAAACAGCGTCGGGAGAAAGAGGGCTCCGCAATACACCCCAAAACAACCTGTCAAAAACCACAAAAGGTTTTTCCAGGATTTCAACGTACTCAGCTTGTGATATTGTTCCATCTGAAACCTGCTTTCTGGAGAAAGTCTCTCCTATGTCTTCTGAAAACTCAATTGACTCCAATGCCGGCAATCCGCCCGCGGTTATCCCCCATCTCTGAAAGCAATGATTCAGATATTGCGGCATTTCCTCACTCGCGGAGCAGTCTCCCGACAGTTTTTCCAGCATAATTTCAAGAGCCTGCAGCATGGGGGGCTCTTTCAACGCTGCCTGGATTGCGGACATTACCTCCGCCTTCGGCCCCGAGCGGTCGGGAGAGACATACTTTTTCATTTGCGCTTTTCCCATTTGAATGCAGCCCTTGGACATATAGATGCCCCGCTTGGCGTCCTCCCTGGCGTATTTTTTGATCTGCTCCACAAAGCCATTTGTCATGGCGCTTTCGGCGATCCTCTTTTCCGCCCTCCGGGCTTTGGGGCTTTGCCCCCATGTTACCGGGGTTCCGGTTCTGCTTGACAATGGGCTGATGATACAACTCCCTCCTTGTTATGCCCGCATGTCAAAGGCCGCTTCGCCGGCGGGTTCCGGCACGGGCCCCTTCGCCGCGGCATTGATTTCCCCGCGGGCCTCCTTAAACGCATCAAAGTAAATCTGGTCCGCCTGATGCAGAAACTGATATTCGGCCTCCGTGGAAATCTCCATCCAGCCGCCGTTGCTGTTGTAAGCCGCGATCATCTCCCCGTTTGAGGCAAAAATCTCAGCGGTTTCTACCAGGCCGCCCAGCCAGGCATTCATAGAATACTCCCCCAACAGCATAGAAAGCAAGTCCCTGCCGCCCCTGGCCGCGCGGTTCATCGCCAAGGCCGCCCGGGAAATCGCCTCCTGACGGTCCGGTGATACGCACTGCTGCTTGTGGGAGTTGATCATTTGAATGTAGTCCTTCTGCATATAGACATTCACCTGGGCGTCTTTTTTTGCATGCTCCCTGATCCGGGCCGCAGCATCGTCCGTCAAGGCGGCCTGGGCTTCCTTTTTCGCGGCCTCTTTCACTGCCGGAGACGTTTCAAACTTCGCTTGGTCCCGTGCGATGACACTGCTTACATAACTGCGTATATGGTTTTGAATCTGCATAAAAAGCTGCTCCTTCCCATTTAGGCAGCGTGTATCTGCTGCCGTCTATTTTATAGTTGCACTATTGAAAAGCCGGGTTTTCAAAGGAATTTTCAAGCGGAATCCCGTTCCGCCTTCTCCGCCGCCCGGCGCTCTAGCCGGCGCAGCCAGAGAAAATATCCCGCAGCCAGCAGCACCGCGATGGTGAGTCGTTTTCCGGTTTTTCATTCATGGCAGGGTCTCCTTTCTCCCGACGGGCCGGCCTTGCGAATCAAGTGTGGTAATCGTGTCAAAGCTGGACAGGCTGTAAGACGTCTTCGCTCCGCTTGTATCCTGCTCAACAGGGGATTTGTCCTTTTCAGACACAAATCTCTCCACATCTTTTGGCGAATGACAGCGCGTTATCGCTATATGGAAAAAACGTTCTTCAGCGGCCTGGAACACCTTCCCCGCTGAGATAGATGGAGTCAATGATCTGCTTCATCTCTTCTTCCGCGATGGTTCCCCTGATGATGCACTCAATCCCGTCCTGTATCCAGACCGCTTTGCGCCAGTCATGATCGGTCAGGAGATAGTGCCGGACCCCTCCGCGCTCATAGAGAACCGGGGGATTTCCGTCCTTTTCGATGACTGTCCCGGGAACACCCTCTCCGTCTTTTGCATAGCTGATGCCTACAAAATCCTTTTGGTTTGTCTCTGTCCAGGCATAAATAGACTTATAACCCGGCATGACGGTGCCGGTCACTTCCAGCTCCCCGAACTGCTCCGGGAACCATTTTGGAGCGGCAATATCCAGCTGAAACTCCTCCAACGCTTCCTCAATAGAGCGGTAATGCAGTTTCTCTTTCCCTGAAGCCAACGCGGGGTCCCCTCCGTTTCCGGAGTAGATCAACTCGATCATCTGTTTCCTGTCTATATCGGAATAGATAGAGTCGATGATCCGCTCCATTTCCTCCACTGAAACGGTACCTGCAATCATACATAGAAGGTTGTCCTGAATCCAACTTCCTGTGCAATAGCCACGATCTGTTGTGATATAGTGTGTAATACCTTCACATTCATGGACAATCGGATCTTTTCCATCCTTTACGATGGCAATAGCTGGCCCTTCTTCTCCGAACTCCGTGTATACAACTCTCAACGCTTCCTGACGGCCCTCAATAACCGGAAACGATTCCGCGATGAGATCCATCCCGCAGGGTGTTACTGTGGCTTCCACCGCAAACTCAGTAAACCGCTCCGGAAACCACTGGGGAACCACGGGAAGGTCTACCCGAAACTCTTCCAACGCCTCATCAAGAGATGAAAATTCCACGGTTTCTCCTTCCTCAAAGGGGTAGTTCCGCTCCTTCTCCCGATAGCCCGCCTCATCCGCCGAGCCGGTAAAGGTAAACTGCTCATCCGTCCACCGCCCGAAAAAACCGAAGATGTCCACGCCAAAAGCCTGGACCGTCACCATGGAGGCCAGCACTGCCGCCACCGCCGCCACGGCCCAAAGCGCCCGGCGGGACATACGGTTTTGACGCTTCTCCCGGCCCTGAGGTTCCAGGAGCGCCGCGTATTTCTCGTGAAAGTCCGCCAGGGACCGTTCCGGATCGAAGCCGCCGGGCAGAGGGTCCAGCTGCTCCAGCTCTTCCAGGAATCCGTCCAGCGTTCCGTCCTCCAGCTCTTCCGCATCCGCTGTTTCAAACCAGTCGAAAAAGTCGTCTTCCAACCGGCGGACCTCCTCACGGCTGCGTTCATCGTGAAGCATCCGGATCACCTCCTGTCTCTCTTGTTGTCTCAGAGGGGGCTTTTGTTTCCTCCGCCGGGGAATTTTTTTGAGCCTCCAGGAGCCTGCGGCACCGGTTCTTTGCCCGGAAGACCCGGACCCTGCACCGCTCCACGGGGATGCCAAGCCGCCTGGACAGCTCCTCATAGCCGATTTCGTCCTCATAATACGCGATCAGGATTTCCCGGTCCTTCTCCTCCAGCTCCGGCGGAAGCGCGTCTTTCAGGGAGGTGAAGTACGCGTCGCTCTTTCCGGGGTCCGGTACTTCGCCATAGGGAAGGGTCTTCCTCCTCCGGCGCTGCCGCAGGGCATCCCCGATCAGGTTGCGCAGGGTAATGAACAGATAGCCGCCGGGAGAGCGCTGCTCCGCCCGAATCATGGGGGCCTTGATCAAAAAGAGCAGGAACGCCTCCTGGGTGAGATCCTCCGCTTCCTCTATGGAAAAGCCTGCGCGCATGGCAGCCGCCGCCATTTTGGACGAATATTGCAGGTACAGGGTGTCTACCCAGTCTTTTACGGATTCCACATGCGGCACCTCCTTTCCGTGTCGATCATAGCTTGAATTGAAAAAGATGTAAAGTGCTTGCCAAAGCCTGTAATATTTTTCCCGCTTGAAACAACTTGAATGGTATAGCGGCAGTCCGCTTGGCGGGCGGATTCGCCGCAATGAAACAAAAGGGCCCGCTCGACAAAAAGGGCTATTTATGTTATAATTGTTTTAATAAGCCCGGACGTTTCAGATATGAGAAAAAATTTAGAGGATTCGGATATGCTGAAAAGAAAATGGGACCGGGCATCCATCGTTCTGCTGGCCTCGGGCCTGGCAATGCTGCTGGTCAATCTGCTCTTGGGAGAGGTTATCCGCTTCGTGTCGGAAGCCTCCATCGGCTGGATGGCCTCCTGGGGCGTCACGCTGATGCTTCTCGGCGGGTTCTGCCACCTGTTCACCTCGAACCGCCCTCACTGCGGCGGGCTCGTCCCCCGGCCCAGGTGGTCCTATTGGGACGACGAATACTGCCCCCGCTGCGGAGCGGCATTCGCCTATGACGACCGTCCGGGCGGTCCTCCCAAAGAAAAGCCGGAGGCCCGTCCGCCTTTCACGCCGGACCGGAAGCCCGCCCGGCAGGCCCTGCTTCTGCTGGCGGCGGGGATGCTCTGTCTGGCGGCCGCGGGCATGATTCCTACGGGATTTCCACACCTGCGGCTTTGGACGTCGGACGAGGGACTCCGGTATATCAAGCTCTTCCTGGCTCTGGCGGGAGCCGGGCTTCTGCCGGCGGCGTGGCGCCTGAGTGCCCGGAAGCGCCGCTGTCCGGCGTGTCAGAGAGGCAGCGTTCCGCCCTGGCTGAAGCCGGGTGGTACCCGGCATTGCCGGAGCTGCGGCTTTGAATTTCAATGCTGCCGACTGGCATTAGAGCGTCCAGGGAGGGCGGTTTCTCCACCTCGTTCATGGACAGGAGAAGGGCCGGGCGCTGGGGGCGTTCCTGCTGGAGCTTTCACGGGCCGTCGGTCCTGATACGTGATGCGCCGCCGAAATCAGGCCGCAGGACTGCCGGGGCCGCACTGGATACGCGCTGCTCCGGGGAAGGGAGAGCGAATATGGATGGGAATGTGAAGAAGCCTTCCAAGAGGCGGTTATCCGCTTGCGCCTGTATCCTTCTTGTTCTCATATGCGGGCTGGGTTTCCGGTTCCGCCGCTTCCCCGCTCTGTTTCCGCTCCTTGAAGGCGAGGGAAAACCGGTATACAACGTGTGGATTTACCACAATCCCGGAGTAAGCGGCTTTGACATTGAGGCGGAAATCCCGGATCAACAAATCGAAGAACTGCTGGCGTCTGCGCCTGTGAGAAGAGGGGCGTCCTTCCGTGCGATACCCTGTCCGGCATTTGAAATCTATGTAACCTTTGAAGACAAATTTTATGAATTGGCCGTTGGCAAAAACGGGCGCATCTGCGTGAATGGCTTCAGCTTTCATGATTCAACTGACTCGGAAACCTTCTGGGCAGACGCGGGAGAGCTGTTTTCGGCCCTTTATGAATGTCATATTTCAGCGGGAGGAGAGCCGATTCCATCCATGTCTCCCGAATAGCCCGTATGTCCATCCGCACATGCGGGATAACCGCTTTATGCGAAAGGCTCCGCTCCCGATGGCCTGCGATGGACGGAAAGCCCAGCGGCTTCTGCTCTTTCATCCTGCCGGTCCGGCATGCGGAAACGGCGCCCTCTTTCCCTAAGACCGGGAAAGAGGGCGCCGTTTTGTGATGGATATTTTTGCAGTCTTTTAAAGATTACACCCTTTGCCCCATCGCCTCCCGGGCTTTATGCCCGGCCCGCACATTGTCCGGCGGCATGTTCAGGCCATGGGCGATCTTCCGGCCGCCTGAGAGGCGGCCGGAAACCGGGCGGCTAAACGCAAACAACGGGCGGAACGTGGAACCTGATCCACGTTCCGCCCATTGTTTGTTTCCCTCAATCCTGACCGGAAGATGCCGCAATTACAATTTCCTCTGCCCACGGTTTTACGGACGCCCGACGAGAGGACCGTAAAACATGCCGGAGCACTGCCTGCCCCTTCCGCATCTCATTCTCTTCCGGCGGAGGCCCGCCCCCCTTCACTTCAGATATTTTTTCAGCTTATAGGCGACGGTCTGAACATCAATCGGTTTTGCCAAATGGTCATTCATGCCGCACTCCAGACACTTTTGAATATCCTCCGAAAATGCGTCGGCAGTCATTGCGATGATGGGAATCTCCGCGTCCTCCCGCTCCAGCCTCCGGATGGCCGCAGTCGCCTCGTAGCCGTCCATAACCGGCATTCGCACATCCATAAGAATCGCGTCATAATATCCAGCTGGGGATTCCTCAAATTTCGCAACGCACATTTGCCCGTTCTCCACCCAATCCAATTCCATTTCAAGGTCGGAGAGCATTTCCCTTGCCACTTCCCAGTTGAGTTCGTTATCCTCCGCCAGCAGAATATGCTTTCCCCGAAGCACCAGGTCAACCGCCTTTTCGCCGCCGGCGGCCTCTTCAACGCCGGTACCGGAAAACGCGCTCAGCGCATCCAGCAGCGTGGACTGAAACAGCGGTTTGGAAATAAAGCCGGAAATTCCCGCTTCCCTGGCCTCATCGGCCATCCCGCTCCAGTCGCAGGCCATAAGCAGCATTGCCGGACCGCCTTCTCCGCAGTTCAGCCGAATCGCCCGAGCGGTCTCAATCCCATTCATGCCCGGTAATTCCCAACCCAAAAGGACCAGCTGACAGCGCTCATCCGCAATCCATTCCACCGCCTGCTCAGCGCTCCGGCGCCAGTCTGCTCGGACGCCGGCGGATTCCAGCGCACGAACCGCATTGGTGCACAGCCGCTCGTCACCGTCAACCACCAGCACATTCCAATCCGGGAGCGCCCTATCCGGCTTCCGCTCCGCCGCCTTTTCCAGGTCAAGCACAACATGGAACTCACTGCCCCTGCCCTGCTCGCTGCGGACGGAAATGGCACCCCCCATCGCGTCTACAATGTATTTGGTAATCGTCATTCCAAGGCCGGAGCCCTCTGTCTTCCGCACCCGGGTATTGTCCTCTCGGCTGAACGACTCAAATATGACCTTCTGATACTCCTTCGACATGCCGATTCCCGTATCGCTTACCAGGAAATGCGTGCGGACGCGAGAGGGCGTCTCCGGCAGGGCCTCCTGGTACACGATCACTTGAATCGAGCCCTTTTCCGGGGTGAATTTGGCAGCGTTGCCCAGCAGGTTAATCAATACCTGATTCAGCCGCACGCTGTCGCAGAACACATCTTCCGCAAGGATTTCGTAGGCAGCCGCGTTGAACCGCTGATTTTTCGCCTTGACCTGGGGCTGCATGATATTGACAACGCATTCCATCACCTCTCTCAAGGACACCGGCTCCATGTTCAGCGCCATCTTGCCGCTTTCGATCTTGGATATATCCAGCACATCGTTGATCAGCCCCAGCAGATGCTTGCTGGACAGCTCAATTTTGCGCAGATAGTCCTGAACCTGCCCCGGATTATTGGCTTTATCCATGGCCAGGGACGTCATTCCAATGATGGCGTTCATGGGGGTCCGGATGTCGTGGCTCATGCTGGACAGGAAATCCTGTTTGGCCGCATTGGCCTCCTCCGCCTCTTTCCGCGCCTGTTCCGCGTCCTTCCGGGCCGTGTCCATTTCCGCGTTCACGCGCCTCAGCTCCGATACCTGGTTTCGGAACAGCCGCAAATACTGAAGGAATATACAGAGAAGCATCGCGATCACCGCGAAAGAAGCGGCGTAAACAATGGTCAGCCAATGACTGCTCATCCCCGCGATTACAGAGTCCAGCTTATCAAAGGGAAGGACCGTCACCAGATACCAGTCGCAGTAGGGAAGGCCGGTGCAATACAGGTGCCGGCGGGATTCGCCGCTTTCCAGAATGACGGAATAATCCTCATTTGCACCCATGGCCGCCGTCAGCTGTTCAACGTAAAAAGCGGCCTCCTTGTCCTGCCCTTCAAAAATGCCGGTAAGCCTTTCAAAATAATTTTTATGAGCGTCCTCCTCGTTCCCGACAACGTAGCTGCCGTCTTTTCGTATGACAAACGAATAGCTCAAGGCATGATCCGAATCAAGGAAGAGGACCTCGCCCATATATTGGGTGGAAAGCCCGACCACCATGGCAAGGCTCCCGCTTCCGTCGGACATGGGATACTCACAGGGAACGCCGAACAAAATCACGCCGTCTCCGCTGCTGTCAACGGCAGACGCCGTTTTGCGCTCCCCGCTTTGCAGACTCTCCAAAAACGGCTCGGGGTGCTTGAGCTCCACCGAATCGCCGTAAATCATTTCAATTTCGCCGTCAGGCGAATACAGGGCGGCGCATAAAAAGTGCCGCGCCCTTGCGCCGTATTCGATCTCTTCCTTGGAGCCGTAGCCGGAGTGTCCGTCTCCCGCCGCAATATGCGCGATGGATTCCGCCATCGTCAGGCGGAGCTCAATGATCGTTTCAAAATGCAGCGATACCTGCTCGTTCATTCCGGCCATATAAGCGGTACCGATATCTTCGATCGCATCTTCGCTCATATTGTGAATGGACATTCCAAGAAAGGAAAATACAAAAATCGTAAAACCAATCATCACCGCGATGCTGATTTTGAAAGATCGCGGCAAAGCCTTGCTTTTCATACGTTTCCATCTCCACAGTGTTCAGCGTTTCAATTGTCCGGACCATCCGTTTACCGGCTCTGCCGGCCTCTCAGCCGGCTCATGACCTGGAACATTTTACGGATGTCCACCGGTTTTGCCAGGTGTTCGTTCATCCCAGCGTCTTTTGCCAGCGCAATGTCCTCGTCGAATGCATTGGCCGACAGCGCTATGATGGGCACGGCTTCCGCGTCGCTCCGCTTCAAGCCGCGAATCACCCGCGCCGCCTCGTATCCGCTCATGACCGGCATCATCAAATCCATGAGCACGCAGTCAAACGCCCCGGGCTCGGCTGCCGTGAATGCGTCCACGGCGGCTTTTCCGTTGCTGGCCGTCACGACCTTCACGCCCGCGTCCCGGAGAATGTACTCCACAATTTCACAGTTGATCTCGTTGTCCTCCACCAGAAGCACGCGCATCCCAGCCACATTGTCCGGCATCGTCCAAACCTCGTCCGCAGGCTCTTTGCGCCCCGTCTCATCGGCTCGGAGGGGAAGCAGGATCTGAACCACGCTCCCCTGGCCGACCCGGCTTTCTATCTCAACCGTTCCCTTCATCTGGTCGACCAGCTTCTTTACGATGGACATGCCGAGTCCAACTCCGTTATAGTTCGTTCTCGCCCCCTGGTGTTCCTGGGTGAAGGGCTCAAAAATGTGCTCCTTGAAATCCTCTCCAATGCCGATTCCGGTGTCCTCGACGACAAACCGGCAGTTTGCCGTTCCATCCTGGAAGGAGGTCTCCTCCGCCCGGACAAAGACGGCGCCATGGGGCCGATTGTATCGCAGCGCGTTGTCGATGACATTCGTCAGAATCTGCTTCAAATGCAGGGGATTCCCGATGACTCTGCTGTGCCGCAGCCCGGAATCCTCCAGCTCCAGGCGGATTCCCCGCTCCTCCGCCAGAGAGGAGAGAATCGTGATGCAGTCCTCCAGCGTGTCATGAAGGTCAAAGGGCTCCTTCACCGCCGCAGGCCTTCCGCTCTCCAGCTTGCTGACCTGGAGGACATCGTTCACCAGGGACAGCAGATGCTCCGTTGACACACGGATCTTCTTTCGGCACTCCCTCTGCCGCTCCGGGGCGTCCTGGCTCTTTTCCAGAATGGCCAACATTCCCAGGATTCCGTTGATGGGCGTGCGGAGATCGTGGGACATGTGGGAGAGAAATTCGCTTTTTGCCGAGTTTGCCTGCCGCACACGCTCCAGGAGCTCCATGATGGACTGTTCCTGCTTCTTTCTCGTCACCATGACTTCGGTGATGTCCTGATGGTATCCGTTCAGGCTGACGCCGGATTTTTCAAAGGTCCGGTCTGGCACGCCGCCGCAGCGGACATAGATCTTCCCCAGCTTCGGATGATTCCAGGGGTACACCACTTCCGCGCGTCCGCCCTTCAGCATCTCCTGCACGGACTCCTCCACCATCTCCACATAATCCGGCTCGATGCCCGCAAACCAGTGCCGGTAGCACGCCTCCGGCCCGATCTCGTCCGGCACGCCCAGGAGAATCCGCATGGTCCTATCCGCGTACATCCTCGGCGGACAGCCCTCCTCCAGCTCAATCGTCCAGATTCCGGTCCGGGCGCCCTCCAGAATGTCCTCCAGGCTCTGCCGTGCCTCCAGCTTGTACTTCTCCTCCTGCTCCACAAGGGCGTTGACATCCCGCAGCGCGAAAATGGCGCAGTTCTCCGTCGCAGTATTCTCCGTGGCGGAAAAATGGATCTCCAAGTGCTTCAGCCCGGAGGAGCTGTCCTTTACCTGGTACCGGACCGAGAACTTCTTCTTGGTCTTGAGCCGGGCAAGCACATAGCTTTTCTTCGTCACCGTGCGGAGGTGCTCCTGGTCCCGGGGAACCACATACTCAGAGATATACCGCTCCATCGCCGCCGTATAGCCGTCCTGAAAATTGGCCGCCCAATCCACTTCCATCTGCCGGCTGCTGCGGTAAACCTCACATTCGCCCGTGTCGAAGTTCACCTCATAGATGCCCAGATAGTCCACGCTGAGGGCGTGGAGCACGTTATAGCTCCGTTTTTGAAGCTCCCGGACCAAGTTGCGCCGCTTCAGGGAAGACACAATAAAGTACGCCGCCGTCTGGAGCATATTGGACGCATATTCCAGCGACTTCACGGGGGGATTGTCCACACCATAAAAGCCGATGATCTTTTTTCCGTCATACAGGGGAACCACCACAAGGGAATGCACGCCCTGACGCTTCAAGTTCTCGTATTGAAGCGGATCCGTCTCCCGGATATCCTCCAGGCTTCCGATGACGATGTGCTTGCCGACGCCAAACTTTCGATACCAGCTTGCGCACACCTCCGGGGGGACGTTTTGGAGGCTCTCCTTTTCCGGCTCCACCCCGTCGGCCGCCCATTCATAGGTGTTGTCGTCACAGCCGGACTCGTTCTGCTCAAATATGTAGGTCCGCTCTCCGTTCAGCGCATTTCCCAGATACTTCAGCAATACCGCCAGCGACTGGTCCGGCGTCTCCTCCAGCAGGGCAGCGCGAAGGCCCTCGTTGATGACGGCCTCCAGGTTCTGAACGCTTTGTATGTTGCCGTGCCGTTCTTGAATCCCGGCAGCCGGAGCGTCCTCCCCAGTCCGATCCAAACGTCCCTCCGAATAATCCATATGCCTGTCCTCCATATTGCCCCGTTCCCAGACCATGGTTCCCGCAGCGGATTCCCATGCAAAGAAGTGCTTTTCTGGAAAGCGTGGTTTCAAAATGCCGGCACCGTTCCGCTTTGTTCCAACGGCTCCTCCGAAAAAGTCATAAAAATTTATGTTATAATATCATGTGTCCCTCAATCGTGTCAATCATATGCGGCAGAAAACTGTACCCGGGCAGAACAGCAGGTTTTATGCAGGAAGGAGGCGATGCCATATTATTGAGGGGAATTTGCAAATTTGCGGATAGAAAAATATTGATATTATATTATATGCTAAAATATGAACTTTTTTATGCTGTTTTGAGGACGGCAGGGGGCGGCCGTGGGAATGGCTGCCGTCTGTGCGGCGGCGGTGCACTTTGCGTGGCAGTCATTTCTTCTCCATTTAGCTCCGTGCTTCGGTTAAGTTTTGGCAAACAATATGAGGGAATATTGAACAGAATCCTCAAAGCCAGCCTATTTCAGATAAAGTGCATTCCCTATCTCCTGTGCAGAAACGGTCACCACTAAAGATACGCACCAGAAAGCGATCCAGCAAATTCCGAACAGTAATATAGGTTTCATCCATTGGTTTGCAATATGGTAGATGCCTGTGAGGTGCGGAAGTGGATATATACCTCTGCACATCCTTCTGCCAAGTCAGATTCAGCACTCCACCATCTTAGGTTTGCGCCGTAAAAGGACGTCTGGCACCACATTTGTAGCCATCAGCATTTTCATATTTCCCCGGTTTTTCATCACGCAGTTTAGATAGCGTCATAAGCGTCATATCTGTATGTAGGATTGTTCCCATCAAAGACTGGTTGACGCAGGGCACACCTGTCTTTCGCTGTGCCCGGTGTTCGTTTTCGGCAGAAAGAACGATGAACTCCAATTTTGGATTTCGAAAGGCTTCCGGCAGTGCCATGACAGATATCAAACTGTTGGCACGAATAAATTTGCAGATTACTTCCATGTCAACCGTTTCATTAAAGGATGACCCGTGAAAGAAATGCAGTCGGCAAACCTTTCGAGGCCTCTTAAGGAGTTTTGTCCGCATCATGTCCCTCCGGGGCTTGCTTAAACCTCCGGTTTAGCCGGAGGTTTTGACTTCATAGACAAAAAGATGGGGCCCACACCTTGTATCTCCCATCCTTCTTGAACAATGAAGCATGGGGGTTCGTTCAAAATCGAAGCAGATTCTTTCATAAAAATTGTCATCAACAGGTTGTATGAAACAGAAATCACAATATATGATTGTAATGTTGAGACAGATATAGTATGATAATAAAGTCGATAAAGGTAATTAAGCAGGAAAGGTTGATGGATTATGCTGCAAGCCAACTTATTAGACAGCATATCGGAGACCAGATATCTCTCTGCAGACAACTACACCGTATATCGTACAATCATGCGCATTTTCTATCTGGAGCACCAGAAGATGCACTATCAAATGGACCGGGACACTGTTCTGGCCCTACTGCGGAGACAGGCCGTCTTTGCGGACTATCCCCCGGAGCAGCTGACACTGGACCTGCAGCAGCTGGTCAAGTGGAAGAACCTCACGCCCATCCAGGACCCCCGCAAGCCCCGCACGATCGCCGAGTTTAAAAACCGACAGTTTCAGTATATGATGTCCCAGACGGCCATTGAGATCGAACGGCTGACCATCACCTTAGAAAATCTGTCTACCCGGACTGCCGGTCTCTCCGTCAGTCCGTTCCGCCGTATTTGGAAGGGGCTGCATAGAGCGGAGCAGTTGGATAAAATGCCCCTCCGGGAGGTCAACGCCTGGTGGCAGGACCTGCAGGAGGACTTTCAGCGGCTGAGCCAAAACCACCAGGATTTCCTCCGGGAGTTCTATGGCCCAGGAATGGAAATGCAGATGAAATCGGTGGATTTCATTGTCTATAAGCAGAACCTCGTCCGCTATCTGGAGGATTTTATCCAGGACCTCCAGCGCAGTGCCGCACAGATCGGCGCACAGCTGGAGCAGCTTTCTCCGGCGCGGGTCACTCACATTTTGGAGCTGGTCCAGCGCAGTGAGCTGGAGATCCCTCGCCCCCAGTCTGAACAGCCCCCCAACTGGGAAGCGGAACTGCAAACCCGGTGTCAGGGTGTCTGGCGATCTTTGACCGCTTGGTTCACCGGTAGCGATCCCGCCGCCCGGCAGGTGCTGAACGTAACCAACGAGGTCATCCGCAGGGCGGTACAGAATGCGGCCCTGCTGGTACAAATGGAGAATATGGGGGTAAGCAACAAGGCAGAGCTTCGCCATCTGCTCACCCTGTTTGCCGGGTTTCGGACGGTGGAGGAGGGACATCGTCTCTCCTCCTTGGTATTTGGTGCCCAGCAGGCCCGGCATTTTGCCTTTGACCACATCCGGGAGTCGGAGCGCATTGACTTGAGCCCCTACGACGAGTCCCCTATGGAGTACTCCCTCCAGCCTAGAAACCGCTCCTACAGGCCCCGGATGGACCGCACCGGCTTTGCGGACAAGAGCGCCGAAAAGGCGGCCCAGCGTCAGAAGATCCTGGAGAAGGAACGTGCCCTCCGGCAGGAGGTCATGGGCCATATCCGGGACGGAAAGCTGGACCTGGCTGCGCTGGATACCCCCGTCTCCCCAGCTGTGCGCACCGTGTTCCTGTCCTGGGTGGCACTGGCCAACCTCAGCCCCGATAAGCGGGGATTGACCCAATACGGACAATCCTACCGATTGAAAAAGCGGGGCAGTCAGGTCTGTGCTCTGCGGTGCACCGACGGGTTTTTGACCATGCCCAGCTGCGTACTGATCTTTGAGGAGGCTGGCGATGTATGAATTTCGCGCCCTGCTGGACCGGTTCTGGGTGACACGCAGGGAGGACAAGGAGCTCTATTTCAGCCTGAAGCGAACCCTGCCCGATTACCGCAGACTGGTCAACGAGCTGCTGGGCTGGAACCTGGTAGTTAACGAGTCGGTGGTCAAGCTGGAGAAGGTCCCGCCCAGGGCCATGCCCTGGATGGGCATTCAGTCCTTTCAGGAGCCGCTGGATTACTGCCTGCTGTGCGCCCTTTTGCTGTTTTTGGCGGACTTGGATGACGGCGCCCCCTTTCTGCTCTCCTCCCTGACCCAGGCTGTTAAGACCTTCCTCAGTGAAGTGCAGCCGGTGGACTGGACCCGGTTCCCCCATCGAAAATCTCTGGTCCGGGTTCTCCAATACGCCCAGGAAGTGGGACTGGTGCTGGTTTACGACGGGAACAGTGCCCTTTTCGGCAGTGATCAAACTCAGGAGGTTCTCTATGAAAACACCGGCCTGTCCCGGCACTTTCCGGTGCATTTTGGCCGGGACATTATGGACTGCCAGTCTATCGAGGATTTTGAAGCCCTCGCCTGGGAGAGAGATGACACGGAGCAGCGCCGGCGGCGGGTCTACCGGCAGCTGGCCCTGACCCCCGGACTATACTGCTCGGACCAGAGCCAGAGCGACTATGACTACATCAAAAACCAGCGCCGGACGGTCAACGGGAATCTGGACCAGTTTTTAAACGGGGAGCTGCATCTCTACAAAAACGGTGCCTTCTTCCTCTTGTCCGAGGGGGAACGCTGCGGGGCGCTCTACCCCGGGACCAGGGCGCTGTCCGATGTGGCGCTATTGCTGTGTGCCCAGGTGAGGGAACAGGTGATACAGGGCGTCTATCCCCGGCAGGCAGACGACACCGTACTGCTCACCCGCCGGGAGTTCCGCTATGAGCTTCAGCGCTGCCGGGACCGATACGGGAACGGCTGGGGTTCTCAACTGCGTGCCTGCTCCCTGGAGCACATCCGTCAGGAGCTGACCGCATACATGGCCAGCTGGATGCTTCTGGAGGAGCTGGACGGGGATGTTTTGCTCTATCCGGCTGCGGGCAAGCTGGTGGGGCGCTATCCCGCCGGTTATCAAAACGAATCGGGAGAGGGGGAGGACGATGAGCCGCTGGAAGATGAATAGGCTGGGATTTCTCAACTTCTGGCTGTACGACCAGGAGGAGTTCTCCCTTCAAAACGGACATATCCTGCTGCGCGGCAATAATGCCGCCGGTAAATCCATCACCACCCAGAGTTTTGTCCCCTTTATTCTGGACGGGGACAGACGTCCGGAGCGTCTGGACCCCTTCGGCTCCCGGGACCGCAAAATGGAATTTTATCTGCTGGGCGACAATGAGCGGGAGGAGTCCACTGCTTATCTGTACCTGGAGTTCCGAAAGCCCGGCACGGAGGAGTACCGGACCATCGGTGTGGGAATGCGGGCCCAGCAGGGAAAGAGCATCGACTTCTGGGGCTTCTGCCTCCGGGACGGGCGGAGGATCGGCCAAGACGGCCTTCGGCTCTATGAAAAGATGGACAGCCAGAATCTCCCTCTGAGCAAGCAGAAACTCCGCAAGCTCATCGGGGACCCCAGCTGCTGGGCGGAAAGCCAGACCGCATACAAAGAGATGGTCAACGATCAAATCTTCGGGTTTGAAGATATCCGGCAGTACGACCAGCTGGTGCAGCTGCTGATCATGGTGCGGGCCCCCAAGCTGTCCAAGGATTTCCGCCCCACCGAGGTGAAGAAAATCCTCAACCTGTCCCTCCAGGTGCTGACCGATGACGACCTGTCCGCTATGGTCAGCACGATGGAACAGATGGACAACCTGGAGGATACGCTTCACGGCTATCAGGCGGCCATGCAGGACGCCAAGATCATCCGCAATGAATATACCCGGTATAACCAGTATATCTTGGGTCGGAAGGGTTTGGCATATTTGGAGGCTGTCAGCGCCACACAGCGCTGGCGCAACCAGCTTCAGGATGCAGAATCCTTCCGCGGCGGCCTGGAACGGCAGCTGGAGGAACAGCTGGAGCGGCAGCGGCAGTCGGGCACCCGGCTGGCCCAGGCCAAGGCCCAGCGGGCGGCCATGGGGGACGACGATCTGTCCACCAAGGGCGCTCAGCTGAAGCAGGCCCGGGAGAGCTGTGCCAGACAGGCAGAACAGCTGAAACAGGGGGAATCCCAGCTCCGAAAGCTGGAGGAGCGGATCTCCCGGTGGGAGGTCCGCCTGCGGACGCTGGCCCAGGACTGTGACAACGCCCGGGCCGAGGTGCGCCAGCTCCTGCGGAAACTGGAAGGTCAAAACGGCCTCCTGTCCCTGGGGCAGGAACACGACTGCTATATCCATAGCCTACAGAGAGAGCGGCTGGATACGGACCAGCGGCCCATTCTTACCGCGCTCCGGCAGCGGAAGCAGCAAATTGAGGACGTCCTGCGGGCTCTGCACAAGGCGGAGGAGGCCAGGGCCATCTATGATCGTGCCTGTCAGGCCCTGGATCAGGCCGATGCCTCCGTGAGGGAGGCCCAGACCGTTTTTCGGGACGCCCGAACTCAGGAGCGGGACGAGCGGGACAAGCTGGTGGAGACCTTTACCCGTTGGCGGGAGCAGAACACACAGCTGGACATCTCCCAGAACATCTGGCTGGAGATCCGCCGGGCACTGACCGTTTACCGCGTCCCGGCGGACTGGAGCCCTGTCCGCAACCAGATCGACGAATGCACCCGCATCTGCGATTCGGACCTTCGGGGACAGCTGCTGCAAGCGGAAACTGCCTTGAAGGCCCTGGTGAAGGAGCAGCAGGAGCAGGAGCGGGAATTGGCCCGGCTCAAGGCTCAGCCGGAGCCTGTCCCGCCCCGCCGGGATGTGACCCAGGCCGCCCGCCTCCAGCTGATGCTGCGGGATATCCCCTGCGCACCCCTCTATGAGCTGGTGGACTTTGCCCCCGGCCTTCCCCAGAGGGAGCGCGACCTCCTGGAGGCCCAGCTTGCCGACGCCGGTCTGCTGGACGCCCTGGTGGTTCCAAAAGAACATCTGCCGGCGATCCGGGAACTGCTGGAGGAATATCCGGACCGCTTTCTGATCCCCGGACCTGCTGTGGAACAGCCCATCCTCAGTCTGATCCCAGACGCCACGGGGCGCCTCCCCAGCGAAACCGCCGCCTGCCTGCGGTCCATCTCCCGTTCCGATCCCAACTCCGAAACCGCCCTTCTCCCCGACGGCCGATTCCGCTGCGGCATGGTCCGGGGCCGCAGCCACGCCGAGGCCCCCGCCGGGTTCGTGGGCGCCGCCGCCCGGGAGGCCAACCGCCAGCGTCAGATCCGCGGCCTGGAAGAGCGGCTGGAGCAGCTGGCCGGGAGGGTGCAGTCCGCACAAACTGAAGCTGCGGATTGTTCCAGACGACTGTCCCAGTTGAAACAGGAGCGCGCCCGGATGCCGGCCGCCGAGGAGCTGGACCAGGCAATCGCGCTGCTGGATCAGGCTCTCCGGGAACTGCGGCAAGCCGAGGAGGCACAGCAGCAAAAGCTGGCCGATGAGCAGACGGCAAAACAGGTCTGGTCCGCCCTGGAGCAGAAGAGTCTCACTCTCAGCACCGGCCTGCCCTATGAGCGAACGGTGTCGGGCTACGAGGAGGTCCGGGATGCGGCCGGGGAATATCAGGACACCTTGAATGACCTGGAGCGCAGCCGCCAGCAGCTGGTCTTTGCGGCCAGCTCCATGGAACAGGAACAGGATACCATCGACGAACAGCGGGATCAGGCGGCGGACCAGAGAAAGTCCAACGAAATTGTTCAGACGTCTCTGCGAGTTAGCCAGTCGTCCGCTGACGCGCTGCAGGCTTATCTGGAGCGGCCCGAAAATCAAGCCCGTGCCCGCCGTTTAGCGGAACTGGACGGCGAGATCGCCCTCCAGGATCAGGAAAACCGGGAGGCGGGCGAGGCATGCGCCGGCTTAAAGGCCGAGTTGAACAGCTCCCGTGACGCCATTGCGCGGCGAAAGGAAAATTTGTTGAACGCCACCATCGAGGAGCAGGACCTGGAGAGTTATTTTCGGGAGGACCTGGAACTGGGGTTCTCCGGGCTGGACGAGGGCCTGAATTTGGAGGAGCGCGCCCGGCAGGCGGCCGGCAAAATCCAGCCTTCCGACCGGAAGTATACGCCGGAGCATATGGCGGATGCTCTGCGGAGCAATTACCAGCGCTCCAACAACAGCCTGCTGGGCTATCACCCTGAGATCAAGCTGGTCTTTGACGCGCCCAATCAGGCTGCCCATCTCCGGCAGCGCCTGTGCATTCTCTTTAAGAAGGGCGGAAAAGAACTCTCCCTCTACGAGTTTATCCAGTCCCTCCAGGCCGATATCGACTCCACCGGCAGCATTTTGGAGGACCGGGACCGGGAGCTGTTTGAAAACATCCTGACCGAGACCATCAGCCACAAGCTGCGCGCCCGCATTGAGGAGAGTGGACGCTGGGTCCGGGATATGACCGCCCTGATGGCCGCCCTGACCACCTCCATGGGACTGACTTTCAGCCTGGACTGGAAAGAGAAGAAGGCGGAGGGGGCTGGGGAGCTGGACACCGCTCTCTTGGTCAACTTGCTGAACAAGGACCGGGCCCTGCTCACCCCAGAGGACAGTCAGAAGGTCTCCTCTCATTTCCGGAACAAGGTTAAACGGGCGCGGGAGGAGGCCCATGTCCAGGGGGTATCGGTCAATTATGCCGATCTGATTCGCTCGGTCCTGGACTACCGAAGCTGGTATGCGTTCCGCCTATTCTACCAGCGGGGAGGGGATGGAAAAAAAGAGCTCTCCGACCGGGCATTTAACCGGTTTAGCGGAGGGGAAAAGGCAATGGCCATGTATGTACCTCTCTTCGCCTCCGTCTCCGCCCAGTATCAGAAGGGCGGGGCATCCTGTCCGCAGATTCTGGCTCTGGACGAGGCTTTCGCCGGCGTGGACGACCAGAATATCAGCGCCATGTTTGAGCTGATGGGAGTCTTGGACTTTGACTACATCATCAACTCTCAGGCCCTTTGGGGATGCTACGCCTGTGTGGCCGACCTGGATATCGCCGAGATGCACCACCCACCCAACGCCCCGGTAGTCACCATCCTGCGCTACCACTGGAACGGCAGTCGGCGGAGCCTGGAGGACAGCCTATGAATGAACAGGTCAGGGCCTGTGCGGCCTATTTTCAGTCCCGGCCCGGATACCGGCGTATTCTGTCCGAGCTGTTGAAAAAATACCGCAGCTACGGCCGGCCGGCGGGTACCATCCGTCTGAACGACGCAACCCAGGAGGAGTGCGACGCCGCTCGAAGCATTTTTGGCCATCCGTTCTCCCCGCCGCTGCAATTTCATGCGGCACAATTTGAGGCGGCCCTTCAGGAACTCCGTTTTGGGAAGGTCTCTTTAAAAGAAGTTCTGGAGTCCTACTTTCATACGGAGATTCGGACAAACAGTGAGCTGCGTGAAGCAAAAAACAGCCGCTTTTCCGCCATGATTGCTCAGCTATTGGAACAAACGGACAACAGAACCTGTATCCGGTGGCTCCAAACGCTGAAGGCTTCCCAAGGGGGCGGATATAAACTGTCTCGCCGGGAGGCTGCAAAGGACCCGGAGGGGACAAGGCGCGCCCTGCTGCAGGCATGCCGGAGCTTGGACCTGTTGGAACTGCATGCGCAAGATATGGTCCGCCTGGCTGTCCTCAGTGCGCATGCCACCTCCGATCCCCATGCCCTGGACAGTGGAACATTGTGTGGAAAGCTGTTTTTACACCTTTTATCCTTCCGCTCCGGACTGGAAGCACCGGCAAATGCGGAGCAGAGGGACAGTCTGTACTATGAAAACGGAATTTTGTGTGACAGCATTTCCAGCTTGGTGACGCAGGTGGGCCTTGTTCTCCTTGCGGGGACGGAGGAACACCCCGCCTGCCGTCTCTTCCGCCAAAGGCAGGAGATCTGCACGCTATCGCTTGCCAATCTCTCCGGGCTAACCGGCGCACGCAGTCCCTCCGGAAAGGCCTATATTGTGGAAAATGAAATGGTGTTTACCCAGCTCTGCGACCACGCTTCACAGTTTCACTCTCCGCTGATCTGCACCTCCGGACAGCCTTCTGTGGCGGCCCTGCGGCTGCTGGACCTGTTGGCCGGGGAGGGCACACGGCTTTTCTACTCCGGCGATTTCGACGGCAAGGGCCTGTCCATCGCGGCGCAGCTATGCGCCCGCTATCCAAATCTGCTCAAGCCATGGCATATGGGGACCGGTGACTATGACCGGTGCCGCTCCGGCATACCGCTGAGCGAGTCCAGCCGCTCATTACTGCAGGGTTGCGTTGGAACGGCTCTGGAAGGGGCTGCGGAAGCAGTCAGACAATTTGACCGTGCCGGATATCAGGAGTTGTTAATTCCACTGCTGGAAACAGATTTGACCGAGACGCCGTAGCTTTGGAACAGTTCTGCCATTTGGGCCGCGTTACTCCTGCTCCCTAGCAGTTCGATAGCAGGGACCAGCAGCAGATCAAACTCCCCACGCATTGCGGCAGATATAGCCGTGACTAAACCACTTTGGGGGAATGGGGAATCAATCTCCGCCTGGAGTGAGGTTCCTGACACGGTGTTCCCGAAACTGACGCTTTTTTCTATCATCTCTCGGACTTCTTCGGGACTGCTTCCATAAATCCATATCCGCATGGGACTTTTCCCCCCTGAATCTGCATATATATAAAATAACTATGACGGAAGCTGCTGAAACATACTTCCGCCATAGTTATTTTAGACGCTAAATCTCCTTTTTATTCCAAAGCCACGGTCAACCGGTCTCAGCAGTACATGCCGTCCATCTGTTTCGCTGGTGCATAATTCTGTTCTGTACTGTCGACCTGTCCGCTTGACCACCTAAAACCTGCTCCATTCTATGCAAATACGTTCCTTCTCTATATGCTCCAAGCATATGGCGGTTTTTATGGATAGCCTGAACAGTTTTTTCTTCTATCTCAAGGCAACCAGCGACCAAAACCGCAGCATGCACCATCTGTAGACAGCCATCCAGATTCATGGCGATAACATTTAACTGCTAACTGGAAATCTCGCTGATCCAGGTTGGCCTCCAACATTTAGGGGCTGTTTAAAAAATGAATATTACAAGAAGCTCTGGGGTGTGCAAAAATAATCATGAATGTTATGTTATGGATCGACAAAAGAACAATGGGAATACATGAAGGTGCTGTTTTCGTCAGACGAAGCGGAGAAACTCGACTGGCCCTGGAAAGATGACAGGAAAATACTCAATGATATACTTTGGATCGCCCGCAGTGGCGGGAATTGCCGGAGGTGTATGGCCACTGGCAGTCTGTTTATGCCCGCTTTGCCAAATGGCAGGATGGTGGTACATTGGAATCCATATTTCGCATGTTGTCCGCGGATGAGGAAAACTTGAGTTTGGGTTCTGCCTGTATCAAGGTCCACGAAAGTGCCAATGGAGGGAAAAAACGGAAGATAAGGCCATTGGACGGACCAGATGAAGACGGAAGCAAACTTGCATGCTATCGTGGATGAATTGGGAAACCCAGTTAAATTCAAGCTGTATGTGGGGAATGACTATGATTTTGTCCATGCTGTTGAACTGATGGAAAAGGTAGAAATCAGCGACAACAATGTATTAGCAGATCGTGCTTATGGAGGGCTTCCTTGTGGAGAGCAACCCCGACGCCATCCGCAAAACCAAGGCCAACATCAAGCTGGTGGACCAGCGGGAGCCGGGCGTGGTGCTGAACGACGGGCGGGTCATCGACGGAAACCGGCGGTTTACCTGCCTTCGCCAGCTCTCCGCCGAGGACACGAAATTCGGCTGGTTCGAGGCCGTGATTCTGGAGCGGAGCATGGAGCACAGCGCCAAGCAGATCAAGCTCCTGGAGCTCTCCATCCAGCATGGCGAGGAGGGCAAGGTGGACTACGACCCCATTGACCGGCTGGTGGGCGTGTATCACGACATTCACGAAACCGGGCTGTTGACCCCGGAGGAGTACGCGAGAAGCACCAATGAGAGCGTCGGCGACGTAAAAAAACGGATGGATTTGGCGGAGCTGATGGTGGAGCTTTTGGAGTTCATCAACGCGCCGGGGCAGTTCCACATCGCCCGGGATTTGAAGCTCTACTATCCCCTGGAGGAGCTCCAGAAGCTCCTTAAAAAGTGCCGGACGGAGAACGAGAAAGAGGACCTGAAAAACAGTGTCTTTGTCAACATCCTCCTGCGGCCCGCCGGGGACATGACCCGCTTCATCCGGGGCTTTAAGAACATCATGGGCAGTGAGCAGCAGGAGGATTTTCTGGAGGAACAGCAGGAGATCGCCGCCGAAGTCATCGGCATTCTCCCCTCTCCCCAGGAAATGAGCACCCAGGCCATCCGGGATAAGGTCCGGACACGGGAGGACCTGAGCGGCGCCCTGGAGCGGTCCATGGACAAATACCTGCTCAGGACCCGGAAGATGGAGACCCGAAACCGGCCCATCCTGCTGGCGGAGAAGGCTACCGGATTTTTGGAGAGCATCGACGTGAACATCCTCTCCCGGCTGGGGGACAGCGAGCTCCAGCGCCTGCGGCGGCAGCTGGACCTGCTGGAAAAGGCGGCGGCCGAGATTCGGCAAAAGCTGCCTTGAAAGAGCCGCCGGCCCATTCCGGCAGGCGGCGTGTACGCAAATCAGGGCGCGGCGTTCCGCTTTGCCCGATTCCCCAAAAAGGAGGCTGCCCCGTGACCGAATGGCTCTTGGATTATGACGGCGCTGCCCTGACCCTCCGTGTCCCGGAGGGCGCGGCGGAGACCCTGCCCTACAGCGCCTTTTACAAGCTCTCTCTCCGCCGCTACATCGCGAAGCAGGAGGGCGGCCTATTTACCGGCAAGCCCGCCCTGACCCACCTGGACTTTCAGCGTGTCATCGCCCTGTGTGAAAAGGAATGCGCCCGGCAGGGCGGGGCCCTCACGGTCTCCCCTGCCCTGGCGGAGTATATCCAAGGCCGGGGGAACTACCTGGCGCAGCGGTTCCGGCTGGGCGTGGAGATCAAAAACCGGGAGGAAAAGCTGCTTCCCCGGTTCCGGGAATACCAATCCATCGTAAACGCCGCCATGGCCCTGGCGGCGCAGTCCGTGTACCTCACCGCCCTCACCGGCACACCGGTCCCCAATTCCTACCTGGACCTCTTCCCCAACGAATACGACGAGTTCTTCGGCTTCTCCGACGTGCTCCTCCGCCATCCCACCCCGGCGGAGATGGAGACGGTCAACAAACGGCTCCAGCCGTTCTTCTGCCGGACCACCAAGGAGCATTTGGAGGTTCCCCCGGCCCTGCCAGACAGAATCCTCACCTGTCCCGCCAGCGTAGAGGAAAACCGTCTGCTGGATCTGCTGGTTCAAAAATGCCGGGGAAACAAGCTGGCCCTGTTTCTGCAAATCCTCCAGCTGGAGAGCAATCCACGGCTCTGCTCCAAAAGCTGGATCTCCGGGATTTCTTCGACCTGCTGGACGGCGGCGGCCAGGAGGTCCGGCGGCTGATCAAAGCCTGTCCTCCCTCCGGGAAGTTCCGCCGCTGTGTCCAGCTGGCGGAAAACCTGGTAAAAGAGGGAAAGCCGGTGATTATCTGGTGCGTTTTCCTGGATTCCATACAAGCGCTGTCCGAGGTCCTGGAGGCGCGGGCATCCCTACCCGCCGCATCTATGGCGCGGTTCCTCTGGAGGAACGGCAGGACATTCTGAAGGATTTCAAATTGAGGCGGTTCCAGGTGCTTCTGACCAATCCCCACACCTTGGCGGAATCCGTGTCCCTGCACAGCGTCTGTCACGACGCCGTCTATTTTGAGTACAGCTACAATCTGGTCCATCCGCTCCAGTCCAAGGACCGCATTCACCGCCTGGGGCTGCCCAAAGAGCAGTACACCCAATACGCGTTCCTCCAGACGGAAATACCTGGCGGAGAGCGGCCCCGGTCCATGGAAGGCGTTGTCTACCGGCGGCTCTGTCAAAAAGAGCAGACCATGCTGGAGGCCATCGGCCGCCGGACGCTGGAGGTGCTGCCCACCAGTGAGGAGGACCTGGAGATGATTTTCAAGCCGCTACTGCAATGAGCCCTGCTGCTTGAAACATATCCCAACAAGGCACATCCTTATGCTTGCCCCTATCAAGGCAGCCTGGGAAAACGCGAACAAAATGGAATGGAGAATTGTATCATATAAGCTATGTTTGAGTCGATCTTAAGAAGGGGAAATCAGATCAAATTCTCCTCATGACAGCGGGGGACAGGTAAAGCCTGTCCCCCGCTATATCTTCTCTTCAGGTCTTGCTCATGGCCGTCTCGTGGATGCGGTGAATCAGGGCGGCAAAATGTGCCCGGGTAGTGGAACCGGTGGGATTCATCCTGAGTCCCCCCACACCCTTGAAAATACCGTACTGATACAGCACCTGGAATGCCTCGACGCCCTCCCGGGTCATATCCGACACGTCGGCAAAAGCGGCAGGCCGGACTGGCGGAGTCGTATCCTTCCCCATACTGGTCAGATACTTCACCAGCATCACTGCCATCTGATTCCGCGTCGTGGTCTCGTCTCCGGTGAAGGGGCCTTCCGGCAGCAACCCGGCGCGCTTGGCCCAGACCGCCGCTCCGGTGAAGGAGCGCCCCGCCTGGATGCCGGACTCCGCTTCGTCCTGGAACTGCGCCGTGTCCACCTTCGCCAGCCGGGCCAGGACCGTTACAATGGTAGCCTGAGAGACCTCCCGCTGGGGCGCAAACAGGGTATCGCTGACCCCCAGCATGATGCCCTCCTCATAGGCCCAGACCACGTCGTCATAGAACCAGTCCGAAGGTGACACATCCGTAAAGGGCAGACCCGGCTTTTGGACAGGCGGCTGGGACTCCGCCGGCTTCGGGGGGGGCACTCTGGTGGGATAGCTTCCACCCCCGCTGCCGCTGCTTCCTCCTCCGCTGCCGCCGGAGGGCTTGGAGATGTTCAGCGTGTAATTCTGGGATGCCCGCTTCAGCACCCCCTCCGGCGCGCCGCCTGCGCGGAACTCGGCGGCGATGGTGTGGGTGCCCTCTCCCACCTTCCGGAAGGTCTGAGAGCGGATGGTGATGACCGTGCTGCCCTCCCGGGCGGTATAGTCCACGCCCCTTTCCTGCTCCACGCCGTCAATCAGCAGCCGGGTGAACTCGGTGTATGGGCCGTCAATAGTCAGGCTCTCCTCCGAGTAGGCTGTCTTGTAGAAGTGTCCGGGGCGGCCGCTGTCCGGCGTGCCCACAGGGTCGACGATAGGATAGTCATTGGGCTTCTGGACGGCGTCGTCCGTGTTGCCCGCCACGGTCAGCTGATAGAACTCCTCCCAGGGCTCGTCCTCCGTCTTTCCGGCGGCAAGATCACTCCACCGGCACAGCACCGAGAACTTCCAGGTCCCCGCCGCCATGGGAACGCCGGAGACCACGCCGCCGGGATCCAGAGACAGCCCGCTGGGGAGTGTTCCCGTCAGCTCGCACCGGAACGTTTCATCCCCTCCCGGCTTAGAATCATTCCCCATGATATGCTCGGAGTAGGGAACGTACCGCACACCGTCAGGGAGCGGCTTGTACTCCGGTTCGGGCGTTTTCTTGATGGTCAGCTTGTAGGCCTCAGCCCCGCCGCCGGCACCCTGACTGCCGCCGTCAATATAGAAATACCAAGTTCCCGCCTTCGTAGGTGTGCCGGAAATCAGGCCGGTTTCCTCCAGTGTCAGCCCATCGGGGAGGCGCATGACCTCGTCGGCCTCAAAAAGCTCGTGGTTTGTCCAGTTATCATTGATCTCGTAAGAATAGGTCAAGCCCACATAGCCATCCCGCAGGACAATGGGGTTCTCGGGCCAGATGGCGAAGTTCTGAGCTACGCTGGCCGGCTTTTCACCGGTCTGCTCGTCCTCTTTAAAATCTATTTGGAGTGAGTGAAGGCCGCATTTCAGGTTGGTGAAAACCTTATCTTCAAGTTCGATAAAGGTATAGATAACTCCATCCTTAAGAGCCAGGAACAGCCAGTAATCGTAATCGCCGGAACCGTTTACGGGCTCTGGCGTCAACACCCTGCCGTCAAGGGAAACCTTATCGATTCTCTCAATCGGCGCGTCCACAGCAAGCATATACTCCGAGTCGGAACGGGTGACGGCATAGTGCCCGGTTTCCGGGTCCGGCGTGCCAAGCCAGTCGATAATTTCGTAGCTGTAAGTGTATTCACCGCCCTCGGGCACAATGTCGCCGTCGGAGCAGTGGATGATAGCGGCGAGGAGAGGATCATTGTATACATCAACGGTGATCTGATTCCACTGGGCTTTGGTTCCGGAATAGTAGACATCAGACAGACTTTCGCACCTGTCAAACACATCCGACGGAATTTCGGTAATACCAACCGGAATCGTTACACTTTTTAAAGAGGTACATCCTGAAAACGCATATGCATCAATGCTGGTAACTTCACTGGGAATGACCAGCTCGACCAAGGAGCTGCAGCTGCTGAACGTATACAATCCAATACTGGTAACACCCTCGGGAATGATTATGCTTTCCAAGGAACTGCAGGAGGAAAATGCGCTGCGCCCAAGCTCGGTAAGGCTGTCTGGAAGAACAACACTTTTTAGCTTGGTGCAGGAATCAAACGCATATTCTCCAATACTGGTAATATTTTCGGGGATCGTCACGCTTGTTAAAGAAGAACAGCCGGAAAATATAGAATTTTCGAGCCGGGTCATACTACGGGGAATATTCACGCTTGCCAAAGCGCTGCAGCCGTCAAATGCACGATATTCAATGCTGGTAACATTGTCGGGAATCTTGATTCCGGCTAAACTGCTGCACTCCCAAAAAGCAAGATATCCAATACTGGTGACACTGTCGGGGATCGTCACGCTCGTTAAATTTTTGCAGTTCGCAAATGCCCAAGAGCCTATCCTGGTAATACCATTTTGGATGTCTATCGCTTTGATAGAACTTCTGTAGCTTTGCCAGGGCGGGATCGTGGTATTGGAATAATCCCTCATCGCCCCTGTGCCGCTGATGGTCAGCGTTCCCGCCTTGTCCAGCGTCCAGGTGAGGTTGTTCCCCTGCGCTCCGCATTCGCCGGAAGTGATGACGTCAGTACTCGCCGCTCCAATGATACCGTCGGAGCAGTGGATGACAGCGGAATCAGGGGAATCATTGTAGGATTCAATTGACATATTCATCCATTGCGCTTTTGTGCCGGAGTAGTAAATATTGCTGAATTTATTACAGCCATAAAATGCGCTATCCCCAATACTGGTTACACTGTCTAGAATGGTAATGCTGTCCAAATTGGTGCAGTTATAAAATGCATAACTTCCCACGCTGGTTACACCGTCCGGGATGGTAACGCTGGTCAAGCCAGTGCAATATGAGAATGTCGAAGCCTCAATGCTACTCAAATTACCCGAGATGGCGACACTGGTTAAACTAGTGCATCTGTTAAACGCACTTTTTCCAACACTGGTTACACTATCCGGGATGGTAATTTCGGTTAAACTGGTACATGCATTAAATGCACACTCCCCAATGCTGGTCACACTCCCCGGAATGGTGGCGTTGATCATTTTACAACCTGTAAACGCCCAACCTCCAATACTAGTAACACCCATTTCAATTCGTACTTCCTTGGTGTCGTAGATAGGCCAAGGAGGTTCAAAATCTTCTCCATCATTAAAAGTGTAATCTTTCATTTTCCCTGTTCCGCTGATAGTCAGCGTTCCCGCGTCGTCCAGGGACCAAGTGACGTTTCCCCCCTCCGCTCCGCACTCGCCGGAGGCCACCACCGCCGCGCTGGCCGTCCCCGGCAGCATGGTCAACGCCAAACACAGCGCCAGCATCAGGGACAAAATCCGCTTTTTCATCGCTTCTCCTCCCGTTGTCCACAATTCTATTTTTCAGAGGGGGCCGGACCGTTTGCCCGGCCCCTCGCCCGCTCACTCTCCCACGAACACGGACAGCCGGTGCAGCAGCACCGCAAACTGCGCCCGGGTGGTAAAGCCCGCCACGTCCATGGTGGCATTGCCCACGCCCTTGAAAATGCCGAACTGGTAGAGCGCCTGGAAGGCGCCGCTTTCCTCCCCGGTCATCAGTGCCGCATCCTGGAACTCCACGGGCTTGGCGGGCAGCGTGCAGTCGATGCCCAGGTGTTTCAGATACTTCAGCAGCATCACCGCCATCTGTCCGCGGCTCATGGGGGCTGCGGCCTCGAAGGGCCCCTCGGGCAAAAGGCCGCTCTCCCTGGCCCAGGAGGCCGCCGCGCTGTACCACTCTCCGGGCTTCACGCCCTCTGCCGCCTTCTCCGCCCAGGGGCTCAGATCCGTCCCGTTCAGACGGGCCAGGACCACTACCACCGTAGCGGGAGAGATGGAACCGTAAGGCTGGTAAGTGCTGCCGGTGACGCCCACCATCAGCCCCTTCTGATAGGCCCAGTCCACATCGGGGAAGAACCACTGACCCGGGTCGATGTCCCGCATCACGTCGGCCACAGTGGGCTTCGTGTCGGGGACGGGCTTCGGCGCGGGCTTCTGAGTTTCGGGCTTTTTGCCTGTGCTGGAGGAACCGGAGCCGCCGGAGCTCCCGGAGCTCCCGCCGGCGGAGCCTCCGGTGGAACCGCCAGCAATTCCAGACAGGGTAAAATTCTGAGCCGTACTATGCATAACGCCGTTGTAGGATGCGCCGGTACGGAACTCGGCGGAGATGGTGTGGCTGCCGTTTCCGGCATTTTTGAAGGTCTGGGCCCGGACGGTGATTTTTGTGCTGCCGCTCTCTGCGGTGTAATCCGTGCCCGGGGTCAGCTCCTTACCGTCCAGGTAGAAGTTCATGAACTCGCTGAACTCACCGGTGGAGTGGAACACCTGGTCCTTAAGCGTGCCGCTCTGGTCCGGAATCGCTCCGTTCTCCTCCAGGGGATAGCCCTGGGCGCCGCTGTTGGTGTCCAGCACGTTTTTGTCCGTGTTGGGAAGGATTGTCAGGGTAAATTCCTTGCTGTCGCTCATGGAGGGGTCGTTGTTGTAGACCGCCTTGACCGTGAAGGTGAAGGTGCCGGTCTCCTTGGGAACGCCATAGAGCTCCCCGTTTTCCTTCAGGCTGACGCCGCTGGGCAGACTGCCGGTCCGGGTAAATTTTACCGCGTCGGAGCCGTACATGTTGTTGGTCTGAATCAGGCAGGAGTAGTGTACAAACTTCACGCCGTCCCAGATGGAATCCGTTGTGATTTTGGGCGCTCCGGCCACACCGGTCAGCTTAATATAAATGGGCTCGACGCCGTCGGCGGAAAATTTCAGCGTGCCGCTGACCACACCCGCCTGGGCCACGCCGTCCTTCATGACAGGAACCAGACGGATCTTGGACACATTCCAGAGCTCGCCATAGCTGGACCTCTCCCGGGTGGTTGTGAAGGGAGCCAGTGTCTTTGTCTGGCCGATCTGCCAATAGTCGTCAAGCCGGACGTTCTCGGCCTCCAGCAGCTCCACGTTCAGGTTGGTCAGCTGCTCACTTCCCACGTTGGCAAAGAAGATGTCATGGTGATGATCATACTCGTCCGTCAGGAAGACCTCCCGGACGGGATAGCCGGTCTCCTCGTCCCGGCGGCTTTCGTCGTTGACACCGTTGACAAACAGGGCCTTGCCGGGCTGTCTGGTCAGGAACGTGACCCAGTAGTTTTTGAGATTCCTGCCGTTTTCGGCGGCCGCGGAATAGGGCACCGCCGCGCCGTTGGCAAAGGTGATTCTGCTCTCACCGCTGATTTGCTTTTGCGCACCGGCCATCTGCCCGTCCATGTCCAGCCCCGCGAATACGTCCACCTTGCCGCCGCTCCAGAAGGTGGGGGCGATCTCTCCGGAGACCGCGTTTTCCTCTCCGTCCAGCAGCAGCACGGTCTGGAATCCGTTATAGTAATAGCTGTCCGCATCATAAGGCATGGCATAGGCATTTAAAGACCGCCCGCCCTGCTTCGCGCCGTTCACACGGAAATAGGTGTCCTCGGAAAGGGGCTCCGGGGCGTCGGGCAGCTGCTTCCCCGTGGTCTTGGCCGCCAGATGCTTGAGCGTTCCGTTTTTCAAAATAACTGTGAACGTCACGCCGCCGCTGTAATTCGCCGGATATCCTCCGCCAAAGAGCTGACTGGTAATATCCTCTCCGGCAGCCTGGTCGGCGGAGGTAAAGCGGCCGACGACGGTCTTTTCCACATAGGTTCGGATATTCCCCGCGCCGACCTGACTGCCGTTATGCATGTAGTAGGCGGCGGCATAATAGGTCCCGTCCGCCGGGAAACTCGCGTCGGACATTTCATAGATGCCCGTTCTCACGCCGTCGGCCCCCGTCACCCAGGAGATATTTTCCGCCACACGGTCTTCATAGCTGGTCCCGCTTTTCCGATACAGCTGGTACTCAAGCTGTACGCTGTCGCTGCTCTTGTAGGCACGGATGCAGAACGGCATCACCATGCCGGCACTCCCGGAGCGCTCGAACACAACGGTTACGGACGGCATCTGAGAAAAATCCTGCTTCCTGGCAAAATCCCCCTCATAGCCGCTGGTTTTGAGCTCTGCGGTAATGTCCGGAGCGGCCTGAGCCTGTTCAAGGGTTTCGTGATAGCCCTCGCAGGCCCTCCAGGAGATCCCGCCGCTCAGGCTGCCTGTTTCCATCTTCACGGAAAAGGGGCTCTTGCCGTCCCAGGTGTCGCCGTCAATGTTGAGCTGCATTTCCGCTTTTCCATTCCAGCTGCTGCTGGAGGCATTGTAGTACGAACGGTTGATCCTCACTCCGTTCAACCCAACAAACGTAAGCAGGTCACGGAGATAAAGTGTTTTGACCTGGATCATATAGCGGATATTATTCTGGTTCAGGGGATCTGCCCTGCCGATAATCAGCTCCAGGGTCAGCTGGCGGCTGCTGTTCAGGCCGCCTTGAGACAAGTCCAGAGTCTTCTCACTTCCAACGATGGTATAGTTGTCGTTTTGGCCGACATAGTCTCCCTCTTCATTATAGTAAGACCACTTTGCCCAGGCGGACACCTGATCCGGATTCCCGGTGACATTCGCGTATCTCTCCGCCAATTTATCCAGCATGGCGGAGATATCCACCGCCCTCAGCTCATCGGGGAAATAGCTGCTCAAGTCCAGATTGTACCATCTTTCCTCTAACGGCAGCATGGACAGGGGGGCGGACTCCTCAGGAACCAAATCCACCCTCCGGCCGCCTACGGTCACGTACAAGGTCTCCTCCGACTCCGGCTCCGGAGCCGCTTCAAGGCGAACTCTGAAAACGTGTCCTCCCACCTCGTTTGTCTCCGCCTCATTGCCGAAAACCGTGCGGAACTCCTGTTCCCCCACCATGAAGTCCACCGCAATGGGGAACTCCGTCCACGAGGGCAGGGGGATGGTATAGCCGCCGTCCTCCTCAAAGAGGACATAGGGATTCCCTTCTCCGTCTGAGGTTCCGGCCTTGCCGGGGTCCACGGTAACAGTCACGACGGCTTCTCCCTCCGTGGAATAGGCCACCTCGCCGGCAGGCTCCTCCGTCTCCGCCTCCTGGACCTCTGCCGCATCCTCCGCCTGCGTCTCCACCTCCTGGGTTTCCACCGTTTCTTCCGCCGCCAGTGCCGCCGGCAGTGCGGAAGCCGCCAGCAACAGCGCCAGAAGCAGCGCCAGGCCCCGTCTCATTCTCTTCATGTTTCGTTCCTCCTCATCGGTTCTTCTCTGTCTTTTGCAAGAGCCTCCAGCTCCTCCAAAGAATAAATGTGGCTCTGCCGCAGATTTCCCCTCATATCGTCAAACACCAGCCTCCCGTCCGGCAGGATATCACAGAGGTCCGGCAGACGGGCCAGCGTCTCACAGTTTCCATCCAGCAGCAGTCCATACCGCTCTCCCTGGGCAGTGATATACTCCGTTACGACATAGTCCTCCACTTGCGTAACATAGGTCAGATAATCGTCCTTTTCCAATTCGCGAACCAGTGCACCCGTCTCCCGGTCATAGGCCGCCGGGGCCCCGTGGAGGGGCGCGGTGATCCGCAGGTGGTCGGTGAGGAACTCCTCATCCAGCGTCCTGTCCGGCGGCGGCCCCGCCGTTTCGGAGAGGAGGCGTCCGTCCTTGGCGGAGTAGCTCCGGGCCGTCCCGTTGTTGTACAGGACCTCCAGATAGTCCCCCTCTCCATCCCGGCGGTACTGCTGGTCATAAACCTGTCCGCTGTTGTCAAGGTCCACATTGGCCAGCAGGGCCCCGTCCGGGCCGTATATCCGAAAACCGTCATAGCGAAACAGCATCGCGCCGCCTTCGGGAGTAAGCCTCGCCTCATCGTGGGTATAGCTCCTGTCATAGGCAAGTACCTGGGCCTCCGGGTGTGTCTCCAGCCGCATCAGCCGCAGAGAGGGCTCGTTCCGGTTGGCGAGGAGCACGCAGTCTCCCGCCATCGCCGTAAAGTCACAAGCGATACCCTGCGTTCTCACCAGCGCGGCCTGCCCGTCAAAAAAGGACACGGAGCCGTTTTCAACAGCCGTCAGCGTATAAGGGCCACTTCTGGAAAAGGCGGCGATATCCGCCTCCGTGTACGCCAGCTCTTCCTGTTCCCCTGTGACTGGGTCCAGCCTTACCAGAATATTTTCCGTCGAAACCAGGAGCTCCCTCTCGTCTGCCTGCACGTGAAACATATTCGGTGAGGAAAAGCCGCCTGTCTGCTCTCCCGTCTCCAAATCAATCACCGCAAAGACCGACTCGTCCTCCTTCGAAGCGGAGAACGCAAAATAGCGGCCATAGAAGCCCCCCTCAAAATGACGGTACGCTGAAGCGCCGAAGATCTCCAGGTCCTCCGCGCTGTCCCGCAGGCTGAAAACACGAAGCCCCCCGTCGGAGAAGCTGACCGCCAGCCAGTCTCCGTTTCCGCTGAGGGAGAAGAGCGCATCCTCCGGGTCCGCAAACACGTCGTTTGGCGGAACGCCTTGGCGCTTTTCATGGAAAGAGACCGCTCTTCGGGCCTCGCCGGTTTGGGCGTCGTAAACTGCCGCCAGATTTTCGTCCCTGTAAACGGCGGCGGCAACGGCTCCGTCGGCGGAGAGAGCGATTCCGGTTGCGGGCCTGCCGCTCCAGAGCTCCCGCCTGGCGGACAGGTCATAGCAGCGCAGAGCCCCGTCCCCGGCATAGAGTATGGCCTCCTCCCCCATAAACACGGCATCCGCCAGGGCGGAGGGCTCAGCAGGCAGTGAAGCGATCTGCCCGCCGTCGGAGGCATCGAAGACCATCACCTGTCCGTGGACTACGGCTGCCGTCTTGGTCCCCCTTGGAGACAGCGCAATTTTCAGAGGCGCACTGGGCAGCATCCAGGTCCGGCAGAAGCCGAAGCTGTCGGACAGGTCGTAAACTCCAAGGGCCTCCGTCAAGGCCCTTTGCGCCCGGGGGCCGTAGGGAGATTCCAGAGCCAGGGCCTCTGCGGCATAGGCGGACGCTCCGGCAATATCGCCGCTGCGGCAGGCACTCTCGGATGCGGAGATGAGCGCCAGCGCCCGCTCGGCATCCTCGGCGGCCCGCTTTTCCCGCTCCTGCTCCTGCTCCATCTGCTTGAGGCCCGTCAACGCGCAGAACGTTCCCACCAGAAAAATCACGGCCAGAGCCGACAGGGCCGCCGCGGCCCGGCGCCTATGGCGTTTTACCCGGGGATCGTTCCGGGACAGGCTCTTGAACGCTCCGAGCATTTCCTCCGCCGTCTGATAGCGCTCCTCCGGGTTTGGCGCCATTGCCTTTTGAATGATGGCGGCAACGGCGGGACTTGCTTCCTGAGGCAGGATGGGCGCCACTTCTCCAGCGTTTTGGGCAGGTCTCCTCCCAGTGAGAAGGTGATAAAGCGTCGCGCCGAGGCTGTAGATATCCGAACGGACGTCCAGCATCACGGCTCCGCCGGAGGTGCTGGACCCCCTGGAAAGCTGTGTGTCGGGAGCGGTAGGGAGCTGCGTCTCGGCGCTTATCTGCGTTTTCGCAAGGCTGGCCTGGGCGGAAGGGGCCATATAGGCAATCCCGTAATGCTCCGGAGAGGCGTAGCCCCGGCTGAACCCCACCCGGACGGCCCCCGCCTCCCCCAGCGCCAGAGCGATGTTGAAGTCGATCAGGCGAATGCCCCCTTGGGGCGTGAGCATGATATTCGCCGGCTTGATGTCGCTGTGCAGAATGCCGTAGGGCGGACGGCCGTGCAGATAGTGCAGGGCATCCAGCAGCTGGCAGGCCCACTCAATCACCTGGGGCTGTGCAAAGCGCTCTCCCCGTTTCAGGGGCTTGTCCAGGCTCTCCCCCTCAATAAAGTCCATGACGGAGTAGACGCTTCCCTCCTCCTCCACATAGTCATAGACTTGGGGGATGTATGTGTGGCTCAGATTCTTCAGCGCGTCCACTTCCCGGCTCAGTGCCGCCGGTTTTGTCGCGCCGGTCCGCTTGTATTCCTTCAGTACGATCTTTTTATTCAGCCGCAGATGCCGCCCGAGGTACACGACGCCGCCGCCGCCGGAGCCGATCTCCTGTAAAATCTCATAAGTCGACGCAATGATCTTTCCCATCAGCAACACTCTCCGTTGTCACGCGGCCGCTTTGCCTGAGCAAAACCTCATTGAGGCGTTTTGCCATACTCCGCTTCCAGCCGCGCGTTCAGCCTCTTCTTTGTTACGCGGAAAACTACCGCCGCTATCACGGCGGTGGCGGCCGACACCGCCATCAGGGCGATCCCGCCGTAGAACAAAAGCTCCGGCATCGTCTATTCCTCCCAGATGTAATCCGCCCCGGCCGTGCCAAAGGACACCCGGCATCCCTGCGCCAGGGCCCTGGGAACATTGGGCGTCAGACGTTCTCCATTCACAAACGTTCCCGCCGCGGAGTTCAGGTCCGTTATCCGGTAGCCATCCGTAGTCCGCTCAACGGCGGCGTGATGACGGCTGACAGCCTTGGTCTTTGCCTCAAACTCAAAATCGGACTGCCGGCGGCCTATGGTCACGTCATACCGGCCAATGGTGAACACACCGTCCGTCTGCAGGTCCACCAGGATCTTTCGGGGCAGAGTCTGGTCCCCCACCAGGCGGAAATAGGTTTCTTCGAAGAGCTCCGTTCCCCCGTCGTCTTCCGTCAGCCCAGGCCCTTCCGTATCATGCTTTGGGGAAAAAGGAGAGAATACCGGCTCCGCGGAGGGAGCCTTGGCAGCGGCCCCGAGAACAAGCTCCTTCGGCTCCTCCTTCTTTTTGCCGAAAAGGCCGCCCTCCTTTTTGGGCTTTTTCTTCTTCTCCTCCTTGCGGCCGAAGAGTCCCTTCTTTTTCTCCTTCCCGCCGCCGGAGAAATCAATCTGGATGTCGCCATCCTCCGGCATCCGGGAGCCCACCGGCTCTTTGGGGGCGGGGGGCTGAACCTCGGCCTCCTTCGATGCGGAAGGAGACGGCTTTTCCTCCGGTGCGGAAGGAACCTCCTCCCCTGCCGACAGAGGAACGATCACGCCGGCGTGACCGTTTTTTCGCAGCATTTGCAGGAAAGACCGGGGCTGGAAATCCTGCATAATGGCCCGCAGGACCTCCACTTCCAGCTTGGCGTCCGTGGCGGGATTCTTCTGCGCCAAGTCCGACGCCAGCTTCTGCAGGGTATTCATATCCCCGCAGGGCCGTTTTGACGGGACATACAGGTAGCTGACCGTACGGCCCTCCCGGTCTGTATAGAGATACTGCGGGTCCAGCACGAAAGAGAAGGGGTTGAGAAACCAGTCGCCGCAGTCCAGCAGCGGCTGCAGGACCTGCTCCCAGAAGCCCGTAAGCGCACCCGCACTTTTGCTGGAGCAGAGGTACAGCAGCTTGACGCGGTTCCCCAGCTGGTATGTACACTCCGCCTCTCCGTCCACGCAGCGGTAACGAAAGGGCACCAGGAAATCCGGCTGGTCCGCCTGAATGGTGTAGAGCGCCTTCACGTCCAGGTCCTCTTCAGGGAAACGAATGACCAGCATGGCGCCTGTCAAATCGCTCTTGCTTTCAATCCGGTAGATCAAAACAGTCCGCCTCCTCCTTCATATTCCAAAAGTGTGATAAACTGCCACCCCAGCCCGGTGTGTACGGGAGCGCTCCCGCCGGAAAAGCTCTTGGCCTCCAGAAACTGGGGCTCAATGGCCATCTCCCCCAGGAGGCTCACATAGCCCCACAGGCCTTCCTGTTCCACCGCGGCCAAATGCTGCCCGAAGGACCGGGCGTCGTCAAACTGGAAATCCACCTGAATAACGCCCTCTGCATCCACAAACCCCCATTTTCCGCCCTGTTTCACAGCGGCCCACCCCCCGTTAAAGGGCCGGGCGTCCTCGTAAGGGCCTCCGGTCTCCTGCCCGTCCGCCAGGAGGTAGACGCCGCCGTTCCGGCGGATAAACAGGGTCTCCGGGCCGCCACAACGGCCCAGCTCGTCCCGGACAATCTCCTCATAGGCCGGCTCCAGCAGCCACTTCTCGCCGCCGCTGTCGATCAGGCCCCACTTTCCGCCCAGCCTGGCAGGCGCACAGCCGCCGGAGAACATCCCCAGCTCCTCGAACAGAACCGGGCCGGTGCCAAAGGTCCCGTTCGCCAGCAGCCAGCCCTCTGCCGTTTTCAGACTCAGGCGGTTCTCCGCGTAGTTCCCGAAGTCCTGCGCCGCCTCATGGAGCAGCGCCACCCGGTTGTCTCCGCCGTCCACGGCAGAGATCACACCATCCTTTTGGACAATGGCTCTGCCGCCGTCAAAGGTACTGATCTTGTCGTACTCGCAGGGAATGAGCAGCAGTCCGTTGGCGGAAGCCACGCCCCAGCGGCCATTCAAGGCCACTTGGCTGGTCCCGCAATGGAGCTCCGCCGCCTTGTCGTAAAAATCCCGGCTCAAGGTATAGCCATAGCGGTTTTCCTCATAAAGCCGAATCAGCTCTCCGCTCCCGGTTTTGCCGATGCCGTCCCGCAGGGCGGACAGAGCGTCCGCCGTTTTGCTTTTGTCCAGATAGTACAGAGCGGCTTCCCGGAAAATATCCGCCCCGGCTCCCTTGCGGGCCATCTGCTTGTCCAAAAGCTCCGTGTAACGCCGCTCGTAATTGTCCTTTCCTGCCAAGCGCAGGTAGACTTCCTTCAGGGCCGTCTCCGCCTCTAGGGTATGCTCGTCCTGATAAGAGGCGGCCTCCTCCAGCAGCGGGACCGCCAGAATATAGATCTCATCGTCCGTATAGGACGCGGCCTCGTCGATCAGCTCCCGCTGCCGGTCCGCGCCGCTTTTCGCGGTCAGCGCCGCCGCCCAGGACGCAGCCAGCAGCGCGGCGCAGGCCAGACCCAGCAAAATGCGCTTCGTTCGTTTCATGTGCCCTCCTATGACTGCGCGAATAATACGATCAGAATCCCCGCGAACAGAAACGGCGCCAGGGGAATGGCGTCCCGCCGCCCGATTTTCTTGGCCAGCAGCAGTCCAAGACCCGCAGCCGCCGAGAGGACGGAACCATAGAACATGGCGGGCAGCACGTCCACCCCCAGGTAGAGTCCGGAGGCGGCCATGAATTTCACGTCGCCGCCGCCCAGGCCCTTCCGGCTCACCAGATAAACAGCCAGAAACAGCACTCCCGCCAGGAGAAAGCCTGCGCTCCCGTTCATCAGGAGCCACAGAGCGTATTCCGTCCGGCAGAACAGCTGGGGGACCAGGACCAGAATCCAGGCGCAGAGCATGGCCCCCACCAGCCGGTTCGGTATCCGCTTCTCCCGCAGATCTCCCAAGGCCGCCAGATATCCTAGAGCCAGCAAAATCCCGTCCAGCAGGAGCTCCACAGGCTCCCCTCCCCGCCGGAGCAGCCAAAGGACCGCCTCCAGAAGGGGAAGTCCGCCATAGGGCAGGACCGTTTTCCAAGCCGTCTTTGTCATTTGGGCTCATACCTCTTTCCTTCGCCGCCCAGCCACGCCTTGGTCACTGCTTCCTGGGTCACAGTCAGCTCGCGGAACGGAAGCGGCAGCGTGCCGAAGGTGTAGTCGATCTGATAGGAGACGACGATCCGGATATCGCCCGAGCTGGTGAGCAGCATGCTGTCGTCTCTGGGTGAGCCAAGCAGCCGGTGATTCTCCGGGTCCCAGCCGATGATGTTGAAGGTGGAAAACTCCAGTCCGTCCAACCCGTCCTTCACGTGGAATGCCTTCAAAAAGCTGTCGCCGCTGATATCGCCGTTGGTCAGGTACCGCCCCACCAGAGGGCGGACCAGAGCTCCAAAGCCAGCGCTCATGCCCTTTTGAAGTCCGTAGTTCATCACATCCTGGAGCAGATCCTTGGGATCGTCCGCGGCTCTTTGCGCAATGCCGCTGCCCTGGAGATACAGCGCCTCCCCGGATGCCTTGACGCCGGACACGTCCAAGGCTTCGACAGCGTCAAAAACCTTGTTGACATTTTCGACGAATTGATTCACCCCGTCATCCACGGTCTCCGCCCGATCGGCGCTCTTCATCAATTTCTCCGCTGCGCCCATGGCGTCCAGGGTATAAGAGTACATGGAGAGGGTCTCCGCCGCCTGGGTAATCGCATAATGGACCCGCGCCTGAACGGTCACGATGTTGATCAGGCTCAGGATGGACATCATCAAAAAGACGAACAGGGTAAAGCAGGCGATGGTCTCCACGACGATGTATCCGCCTTGGTCTCTCTTCATCCTCAGTACCCCCTGTAGTCCGTCGCGGTAATGGCCAGTGTCCTGGGCGGGACCACGCCGTTCACGCCCTTCTGCGCAAAGGGCATGGACAAGAACAGCATCCGCAGGTCCACGGTAGTCGTCAGTGAGAAGCCGGTGATGAGCTTCTCCAGGTCATAGCGCTCCGCGCCCGCCATTTCACTTTCGACCGCATTGCATCCCTGATCGTAATTGGTCACGTTCAGTTCGATCAAATTACGGGTTCGTCCCGCCAGGGTATCTCCCGGGACCAGGAGCAGGAAGAGGCGCATATAGTCCGTATAGCCCAGGGTGATGCCCTCATCGTTGTCTTTGGGTGCGGTCGGGTCGCTCCCCTCTTCGGAGGCTGCTCCGAAGGCCGAATCCACAGCGCTTTCCGAAAGACCGTCCGTGGAGGCTTTAATCAGGCCCGAAATGCTGAGCCTCCAAGTTTTTTCTGACTTAAATACCGCCACCTCGCTGCCCTGGCGCAGACGGGAGACGTCAATGGCGGACTCACCGATTGAGAGGGCCAGCCGCGCCAGCTCGCCCGCCAGGATGGAAAACGGCCCCGTCCAGGATAGCGCGGCTTTGACCTCGTTTACAATGCTGTTCACCTGGGGGACCGAGAAGGACGCCACATAGTCCAGGACAAAGCGCACCAGGAACATCATCCCCGCCACCGACTTGAGGTTGTCCACCGCATCGGCCAAGTTGCCGTTGTACAGATATTCCAGTTCCGACTGGAAGTAATAATTTACCTCCCTGGACAGGGAAACCCCGGCCATGTTTTCCTCCGGGTAGTCCTTGTGCTTCTCGCCGGGGGTGGAAAAATCCGAGAACATCTCCGTGTCATACACCAGGAGCAGCAGCTTGTTTCCAGCCTCGCTGGCGACAGCCGCCAGCTTTCCCAGAAAGTCGCCGTCCAAGCTGTCCTCCATTTCGTCCTTGCCCTCGTCCTTGCTGTTCCAGTCGTCTCCTGTCCCGAATTTAGAGCCGCTTGTTCCGCTGGATTCGTCCGCGCCGCCGCTGAGATATTTTGCACCCTCCGGTTTAAAGTCCAGCAGGCCCTTAAACGTGGACTGGGCCTTTTTAAAAACCATGGTGATGGCATCCTCCAGCTTACTTTTTTCCGCCCCTTTTCCCTTTACGTTGTCGTACAGTGTTTTCAGCTCATCCCAGAACCTCCGGCTCTCCGGCGGCTTGATCTCCTCAAAGCGCACAAACGCTCTGCCATTTGGCATAACGTATGGCTTGAAGTCCGTGGGCGCGTCGACGACCTCCGCAAAATGGTCATATCCCTTTAATGGGAACCAGCTGTCCCGATTGATATCCCGGTAACTGCGGACATAATTCTCGCCCAGGCGGGCCTCCCGCATGGTTTCCAGGGTCTTGGTTATCTGCGTGTAATTGTGCTCATACATCGCGCTCCCCATGCCGGCGATATCGTATTTGAGCAAAGCCTCGTAGTGATCCAGAATTGACAAGCCGTCCGGCGAACCGTCTTCCGCCTTCGTCAGTCCGTCTCTCAGCGTGTCGGAGCATTTGCCGCTTTCCAGCGAACTGCGCAGTTCCTGGATTTTATTTCGAAGCTCTTCCTTCTTCTTCTCCGCCGTTTCACAGTCCCACGCAAGCGCGTTCACCTCGCTGCGATAGTGCGACAGCTGACGGTCATACCGGTTCTGCCGGTCCTGCCAACCCTTGCTGGCCCGTTGGATCAAGGTCCACTTCCCCTCGTATTCCATCTCCAGCCGATCCAGCTCTTCCGTCAGACGCTCAATCTCCTCCTCCGCCGCTCTGCGCGCGTCCTCGTCCTCCGTGCTTTCCAGGATTTCTTTTTGCACGTCGATCTCCGCCTGGGTTATGTAATAGGTCTCCTTGATCTCCTGCATATCCCGAAGTTTCTGCCGTATTTCGGCCGCCGTATCGCTGAGGTCCCGCATGATGGCGGCCTCCCGTTCACCGCAGTCCTCCAGTTCCTGAATATGGTTGTAAATCTTTTTATAATACTTTTCCAACTCTTCGACGCCGTCGTCCACTTCCATCTTCTTTTTGATGACCTTGGCATCCTCCTGAATCTTTTGAAAAACGTCCAGCTTCTTCATCAGCTGTTCCGCGATGATAGCCGGGGCCCGGAGCTTGGAATACTCCTCGATCTGGCGCCGGAGCACCGGAACGTTTCCAAGGGTCTGGCCCGGCGCGGGCGTCAAAACGGCGGGATTGAGGTTGGAGCCGTAAAAGACCTGAAAGGTTCCCAGGCCCCTGTCCCAATCGCCCCCCATGACAGCCTGCTTGATATAAGCGTCCGGGTCCACGCTTCCCTCGGTCATTACGCCGAAGAGGCCGTACAAGTCCTGGAGCAGGGCCTCATAGCCGGCCAGCACCGAATTGGCCGCCAGCTGGTTCGCGTCCTGCACGACGCTTTTGGCCGTGTAGATGCGGGCAAGGTCCACGCCCGTGCCGCTGACCAGAATGGAGGGGATCAGCAGCAGCGTGACCATAACCGTCACCGCGCCCTTGCAGTTGTGAAACAGCTTCCGCATACCCGCACTTCCTCACACACCCAGAAATTTCCACGCCTCATTGACCCAGTCCGCCAGCTTGTCAATTTGCAAATTGTATCTTTTGTCAAGGTACTGTACAAAGTCCTTGGCGATATCGATGTTTCGAACAAATTCGTCGCCGTTCTGTACCACCGCCGTGGAGGACACCGTAATCGGGATCTCCTTCGGGAAGTTTACAAGGGACAAGTCCACCGGAATGGGAATCGTTCTGGTGGCAGTCACGACGATCTCTTTGTAAACGACAAAGTTATTGACTTTACACGCTACTTCCAGTTCGCCCACGCGGGCCGCGATCGTTCCTTCATCCAGCCTCTCAACGATGGTCTCCGCCTTGTCCTCCGAGGCTCCCTTGCAGAGGCGGGAAATCATCATGGCGTAAACGTTGTCCGACGCGCCCAGAGAGCTTCTCCAATAGTACTCCATCCGGGTTGAATCATAGTCCAGCCAGGTATCGCTCTGAGTCGTGGCCATGGCCGTCGCCGCATACTGAGTCTCCCGCTGTAAAACCGCCCGGGTGGGCAGGTACATGGAAAGCAATACCAGCCCGGCAAAGGCCAGCAGTATGATGGGGAAGAGAATGGTCGCCTCCACAACCGCGTATCCGTTCGCATCTTCCCAAAACCGTCGCTTTTGCATTGCGGCCATTCTCCCCTCTTCCAGCTTTATTAACTAAGTCCAGTTCCTGCGCCGATGATCTTTTCCCACATGGTCCCGAGCCAGTCCTGCAGATTCTGCCATAACAAAACCACAGCCAGCACCGCCACCAAAATCAGAAGCACCGCCACAACGACGCCGGAGAGGCCCCGCTGGTCCTCCTTCAGCTCCCGGAGCTCCGCTCCTAAATTCTGTGCCAGCAGGACGGCCTTCACATAGACCGCCGCAGACAGAGTATTCCATTGCTTCAGCATACCGTTCCCTCCTCTCTCTCAAAATTATATGTACACCCTCCAAAGCAAGCGCCCCAGAGGGCACATACCCGAATATTCGGCCGCCCTATTTGAGTTCAGGAAGCCGGGAGAAGCATCCGACCTGGAAGCCCAGATGTCCCCGCCACAGCTCCTCCAGCCGCGGCCATACCCAAAAATACGCCAGCGCGGCAGCCACCAAAAGCAGGATCGCCACCGCAAGCCACCATTTCCAGTGTTTCGGAACCTTACACATCGCCTCGGCCCTCCCTTATCAAAGGCCCTGAAAGCTGGTAGCCACCGGAACCATGATCATCACCAGGATTGCGATGAACAGAAGCATGGTCGGGATCATCAGCTTGGAATTGGCGGCCTCGGAGTCCCGCTTGGCGGTGTGCCGGCGCTCCTGCCACGCCTCATGGGCCATGGCTTTGAGAAGCCGCCCCACTTCCGCGTTGCCCTTGGACTGATTCTGGATGATGGCGGAGGCCAGCTTGGTGGTCTCCTTGGTATTGCAGCGGTCGATGAATCCGGCATAGGCCGCAGAGGGTTCCACCAAATTGTCCAGCTCGTCGGCGGTACGGCGCATCTCCATGTAAAGCTCACCGCTCTGGCTCTGGGCCGTTTCTCTCCAGGCCCGGTCCATGATCATACCGGAAGTCACCAGCAGGGCCAGCTTGGAGACCACGTTGGGGAACTGACGGCTGATGGCGGCCCGGCGCTTTTTCAGCCGGTCCCCCACCTCGTCATACAGGGCATAGACCAAAACCAAGACCAGCAGCGTCCCCACGCTGAGGACAGCCAGGCCGCCCGTGGTGTTCCCAAGCCCCACCATCATCGCGCTCAGGGCCAGGGCCGCCGCAAGGCCGATGATGGGATAGGACAAGAGCTGCGCCATAAGCTGCCGCGCCTTGTTGGGCGCGTACTTTTTTCCGTAAAGCTCCAGACATTTTTCCAGGACGCCCTTGTGGACCGCTCCTCTTCCAATGGAATCAAACCGCCGCTGGAGCACATAGCCGGGCATGGCGAAGAGGCCGACACTTCGAAGATCCCCCTGTTGGAGCGCCGCGCTCTGCTCCTCCAGCTTTTGAATCTCCTTCTCTTTCCCGCCTCCCAGAAGCAGGCTCCCGACCTTCCTGGTCAGGCCCTGGCATTCCTCCAGGGCCTTCTCGTTGGCGGCGGCCTTCTGCCTCAGCTTTTCCGCCGCTTCCCGGTTGTCCAGAACCTTGCAAAAGGCCGCGGCTACCCAGTCCTCCTCCGACACCCGGCTCAAAAGCAGCAGCCACACCGCCGCCAGCACAGTGGCGGGAATCAAAATTACAAACAAAACCGGCATTGTCCCGCCTCCTCATATCTGCACACTGCTGAATTTCCTGGCCATCCAAAAACTGATGATGAATACGACCAATCCCCCCGTGGCCACAATCCGGCCCAGGGGCGTGGTGTAAATGGCGTCCATAAAGCCCGCTCCGGTATAGCCGATCACGCCTAAAATCACCAGGGGCATGATCAGCATGATGTTCACCTCGGATTTTGCCGCCGTCATCAGCGTATCGATCTCCATTTCGATCTCCATCTTGTCCGCGATGATCTGCTGCGTTTCCCGGACGATCTCGTCCGCCCGGCTGGATTTGCCCTCAATCGTGGCGTAGACGGAGGCAAAGCTGGCCGCATCCTCCAGGCCGCTCCGCCGGGCAAAGTCCGAGAAGGCCTCCGACAGGGAGACGGCGTTGTAGAAGCGCTGCATGATGATATCCAGCTCCCGCAGGATGTCACTGTTCCCGGCGTAAATCATCGACAAATCGCCCCTGGCACTCTGAAGGGCTTTCAGCGGGGGATTGCCCGCCCGCATGGCCACGGACATGGCCTCCAGCATGTCGAAAAACTGAACCCGCAGTCTGTTCAGCCGCTTTTTCTTCGCGGCGCGGTCCGCCGCGATCACATGGACGGCTCCGGCCAGGACACCTCCCGCCGCCGACAGCGGCACAATCTTGTAGAAAATATACAGGATGACGAACCCGGCGGCACAGCCTGACAGAAACGCCAGTATGTGGTCGAAAATGGTAGATGTGCTGGCCGTGTAGTCCGGCGGGATCAGGCGCGCCTGGGAAGACTTTTCCTCCTCGGAGGCGGCAATGGCGCTGCGCATCACGTTGGTTTCCCCCTTAAATCGTTCGGTAAATTCCGGCGCTCTCCAGCTTCTGCGTATTCCGCATGGGATTTTCCGTCCGGGTCAGGCGTCCCATCACCTTGTCCTTGCTGCTCTCCGGCAGTTCCCGGAACTCATACAGGGTGTTGGTGTTGAACCTTCTCGTCTCCGGATTGTAGCCCAGAATCTCCACAACCTCCATGGTCTTGCGGCTTTTGTCCCGGAGGCGGGAGAGGTGGATGATAATATCCACCGCCGACCCGATCTGCTGCCGGATGGCCTCCAGCGGAAGGCCGGCGGCTCCTTGCAGCACCATGGTCTCCAGGCGGCTCAGCATATCGTAGGTGGAGTTGGCGTGGCCGGTGGAAAGGGAGCCGTCGTGGCCGGTGTTCATGGCCTGAAGCATGTCCAGCGCCTCCGCTCCCCGAACTTCGCCCACGACAATGCGGTCCGGGCGCATACGCAGGGCGGACTTAATCAGCATTTGGATACTGATGGCCCCCGTCCCGTCGGGACCGGCGTTTCGGGTCTCCAGGCGAACCAGGTTGTCGATGTTCCGGATCTGGAGCTCCGCGGAATCCTCAATGGTGATGATGCGCTCGTCTCTGGGAATAAAGTTGGAGAGCGCATTCAGGAAGGTGGTCTTGCCGCTTCCCGTTCCGCCGCTGACGAAGACGTTGTACCTGGCACGGACCAGCAGCTCCAACACCTCCGCCACCTCCGGCGTGATGGAACCATAGTCGATGAGCTTTTCCACGGTCATCGCCTCCTTGGGAAAGCGGCGGATGGTGACGATAGGACCGTTGAGGGCCACCGGCGGCATGACCACGTTGACGCGGGACCCATCCTCCAAGTGGGTATCCACAATGGGCTCACTCTCGTTGACCGCCCGTCCGGCTTGGGAGACAAACTTGGTGATGACGGTCTCCAGCTCCTGACGGCTCTCAAAGTGGTTTTCCAGGCGGCTGAGCCGCCCGGCCCGCTCCACAAAGATATGGTCGAAGCCGTTGATCATCACCTCCGTCACCTCCGGGTCTCCAATGATCTGGCCCAGGACTCCCAACCCCCGTATGGACTCAAAAACGGCGGTGGTGATGTAGGATTTTTCTTTAAAGTTCAGAGCGAACAGCGCTCTCCCCGAACCGCCGCCCCGGCTCCCCTTTTCCTCCAAGGCCCTGGCAATCACCCGGCGGAGCTCCTCGTCGCTCATAACGGTAAGGTCCGGATTCTGGTGAACTTCCGATTTCAAAAGGGCGATCAGCTCGTTACGGTCTTGGTCGGTCATGGCCTCCTCCTCCCATCACACTTGAAAATAACCGGCAGAAAGCGTCTTGTACACCACCACCGGATCGTCGGATTTCACCTGCGGGAGGCGGACTGTTGACGGGGCTTCCGCCTCGCTGTACCGGCTCCCCCTATTCGCTACCAGGATTAGCTTTTCCCGGAGCTTGCCGTACAGCTCGTGCTGGGTCCGGAACTGCTCCCACTTCGTTCGGCACAGCTTTGAACCGTCGACTACCAGCAGAACCACGTCCGCCAGGGTCAGCAGGGTATCGGCTCTCTGGTCATACCCGCTCCCCAGATCCACAACCAGCTCATCCACATCCGCCGCCGCGGCGTCTGTCAGCCGCACGACGTCTTCCCTTGTCAGAAGGGAGATATCCTCGTAATTGTCCGGACGGCGGAAATAGTAGATCCCGGACCCGGCGTCCTCCTGGCGGATGCCCTGCAGGGTCAGCTCCGCCCGCTCGTCCAGCTTTTCAAAAACGGTGCTGATGCTTTTACCGCCCTCCGGAAAGAAGGCGGAAACGCTGGAGAAGGGCTCCAGGTCCAGATAGACCGTCCGTTTTCCCCTGGAAACCTGCTGAGCGGCGTATGCCAGTGCCGCCGTGGTCTTTCCGACACCTCCCGCCGGGGACCAGACGGCTGTCGTATGCGCCTTGGCGCCGCCGTGGCCAATCCCAATGGAAGATACCTCCGCACAGCGCTCCAATACCTCGCCGGCTATTAAAGAGATCCGCTGGTACTTCCGGAGGCTCTCCAGACCTTCTACAAACCCTCCGGCCGCCCCGTCCCACAGCAAAAGCGGAAGATTTATCTTTCTCAGCTCCGCCTCCGCCGCAAGAGCCGGACTCAGCAGCGCCGCGTCATAGCCGCGGTGGGACAGCAATTCCGCCATCTGCCGGGCCCCAGAGCAAGCGCTCACCTCGAACACGTTCGCGTACTTCTCCACCAGGATCTGAGAAAGGTGCTCCGTATAGTCCCGGTCCTCGTCTGCGATTAAAAGCTGTATCCTCATGGCCGTCCTCCTTCAGTTTCCACTCAGCACTACCGCCAGAGAGATGTTGTCGCTCTCTCCCCGGTCTTTTACATAGCCGATCAGCCGCTCTATGGAACTCCGCACGTTTTGGGAGTCCATGCCCTCCAACTCCCTCCGGAGCAATGCGGGCTCCATGCGCTTGTAAAGCCCGTCGGAGCAGAGCAGAAAGCTCCCCCCCTGAAAGCCTCCCTCATTATAATAGAGCTCCGCCTTCTCACCGCGGCCCAGGCAGGCGGTCAGTCGCCCGCCCACAGACTGGTCCTCCGTCAATTGCTCCAGTCGGCCCTTTTGACACAGGTATATGCGGCTGTCGCCCGTATGAACGACATAATACCGTTCTTCTGCAAGCAGCAGCGCCGAAAGCGTGGTCCCGGTGTGCAGGCCCCGCTTTTTTGCATCTCCGGCAATCCGGCTGTTAATCGTCAAAATTTCGTCCCTCATCTGAAGTCCCAACCGGCCAAGACCATCGACGCCGCTGAACCACTCATTGAGCATCCGTACAGCGGCGGCGGACGCAAAAGCACCGTCCGCCAGACTTCCGATACCGTCGCATACGGCCGCAATGCAAAGCGCACTTCCGCCGACGCAGCGCTCTTTCAGCAAAAGGCTGTCCATATTGCTTTTCCTGCGATTTTGAATCGATACTCCATCATAAAAGAAACTCATATTCCCACCACTCTGAGTCCTTTTCTTTTGCAGGCATCTGCAGAGTCCTGTATTTTTTCCATAAAGTATACTTTTTCGCATAATTTGAAAACTTGAAAATTGTTTTCTGGATGTATTGAAATCGCTTGCTTTTTGTGATATTCTTGATCTGTTCAAATGAAACGGCATTTTGCAAAAAGGTATACTTTTTTGCATAAGGAAGTCTTTTGCAATGCGTTTTCGTTCCTATGGATTTCGGTTTGACAGCGGAATGCCAAAAGCGGCATTCCGCATTCTTTTACCGCCAGGGAACAGAAGATCACTCCAGCTTTTCAGCAACATTGGTATACCTCCTGACAGCTATCCAAAAGCGGTTTCGACAGCGGGTCAAATCCAATAATCCTTTGCCGCGGCAATTCCCTGCTCCTGCCGCTTGCGGGTATGTTCCCGCTCACGTTGTGACGCAAAGGATAAAACTTGCAGTTAACGCTCCCAGAAAGCCTTTTCCATTCTGCATGTCCAGCAAGGACATGTTAATCACGCAGATATCTATACGGATTTTTTCATCAGCACTCCCTATTCTTCGATAAAAGTTCGCATCGTGCTTCACCCTCTTTCTGTTGGTTGATGAAGCGGGCACATTCTGTGCTTCCAGCAAATGCGGGTCAGTCGTGCAGGGAGTGGAGGGGAACCGGCCCGCAATCTCCGCACTCTGTTTTCCTGTATCAAATGTGATAGGCTTTGCCGGGATCTTAATGGCCATTGCAAGCCCGCCGTGCAGCCGCATAAAAACCGCGGAAAATCCAAAATCAAGGTTGACGGAGAGAATTTTTTGTGGTATGATAACACTCGGTCTAAAGCCTGGGAGTGATAGAGGTAGACGACAGCCATTGGACAGCCGGTGTGCGTTGTCCTGCTGATAGGGCGGCTGTCTGGCAGGGGTGAGACGGTCCCTGGATATGGCTTAATGGCGGAGCCGTTCACTTGCATCGGGAAGATTGTCGGTTGTTGACAGAATAGTAAAAACAGAGTGCAGCTATGTGTCAATTCTCATAAAATGCTACTGTAGCTCAGTCGGTAGAGCAGCTGATTCGTAATCAGCAGGTCGTGTGTTCGAGTCACATCAGTAGCTCCAGTAAGAGGTGAAAATCGAATGATTTTCACCTCTTTCATAACTTTTAGTGCAAATAATCGAACAACTTCTTACTTCCGTTTTGACCCGCAAGGAGCCTTTCACATGTACGCTCTATGGAGACGTTTCTCTCCGAGAAACAGTCAAGATCCACAACCTGACCCACACGGGAAGCGACGCAAGAGCGCCGGATTTTATACCCGGCGCTCTTGCTGTATCCCGTTTCTCTTTTACATCATCTGCTCCATAAACGCTCCTATTTTTTCCGCCGCTTCGTCCTGCGCCTGCCGTGTGGTGTGGGTGTAGGTGCGGAGGGTGAAGCCGGCGTTATGGTGTCCCAGCATGGTGGATACCGTTTTCACGTCTACGCCGTTTTGCAACGCCATCGTCGCAAATAATATAATCCCCTCAAGTGCTATGGTTTGCGCCATAGCACTTTTTATATAGTAAGCTTCTGGACCTTAAGGAATCGACAATTATAAATAGGGGATATTCTGTTTGCCTCATAGTTTTGTCTGGCGGTCATGGT
>CAJTZL010000013.1 GCA_910583695.1 uncultured Oscillibacter sp. | reverse complement strand
GTTGGCCTCCGACACGCGCCTGCGGGCGCAGTCTCGTTTTCTTCTGGAAGAAAAAATGGGGCCCCCGCGAAAACCCGGCGAAGCGGTTTTCGTGGGGAGAGGAGGAAGGAACGCAGCAGAGCGGAGTCCTCGCCGTCAGGCGGGGACGGAGTGAGCGGAGTTTCTTCCGACGATATGGGGGGTGCATTGCACCAGCCATCTTCATGGCCGAATCCCCCATCCGGCCGTCCTCACCACGCATCCTTCCCCTTCTCACTGGGAAGCACAAGCTCCAGAGACCGAATCGCACATTCCATCATGCCATCATCCGGCTCGTTGGTCGTAAAATTCTGCATCCAGAGCCCCGGGGCCGTGAGGATTTTAGCAAGCAGGCTCTCCTGCACATGCCGCCCCACCCAGCGGTTGAACTCATAGGTCACACCCACCACCAGGGGTAGCAGCAGCAGATGCACCGCCGTCCGCAGCCAGGCGTTGGTGACGGGCCAGATGCCGAAAAAGATGCTGGAGAACAGGATGGACACACAGATTACCACAAAGAGGAAGCTGGTGCCGCACCGGGGATGGTGCCGGGGCTGAGCCCGGACATTCTCCACCGTCAGGGGCAGGCCCGCCTCATAGCAGAAGATGGTCTTGTGCTCCGCCCCGTGGTACTGAAAGACCCGGTAAATATCCTTCTGCCGGGAGCAGAGAATCAGGTAGGCCATGAAAATGACCACCTTCAAAAGCCCCTCCACCAGATTCCGTCCCCAGAGGGGGAAGCCGGGGAAAAAGTGGAGAATCCCCCCGGTCAGCAGCGTGGGGAGAATCATGAACAAAAACACGGACATGCCCACGCCCAGCGTCACTGCCAGGGCCACCACGGCGCTCTCCAGCTTTTTGCTGGAAAGGTGCTTCTCCAGCCAGAGCTCGAACCTGGAGGGCTTGGCGGCCTCCTCCTCCGGGTAGAAGTCGGCGGAGTACATCAGGGCCTTGACCCCGTTAACCATGGAGTCCAAAAAATTCACCGTCCCTCGGATGAGGGGAAGGCCCAGGACGGGGTAGCGGTCCTTGATGAAGCGCAGGGGCTCCACCTTTTCCACCAGGTTTCCCTCCTGATCCCGGACCACGATGGCCTGCTTCTCCGGGCCCCGCATCAGGATGCCCTCAATGAGCGCCTGTCCGCCGATGCTGGTGCGGAAGGCGCAGGATTTGTTTTCTTCTGCCATGAAATTTCCTTTCTATGGGTTGGTATCGGATTGCGCTGAGCTCTTGAAAGCATGGCGGCCGCGCTGGTTTTCCATCTGTCTTTTTGCGTGGCTGTTCCGTTCTATTGAACGAAATACGAAATCAGGGCCGGCCCCAGCATCATAGCGGAGGCAATGACCATCCCTATGATTCCCTCTATTCGCCTACGCAGAAAATATGTCTTTGACGGTTCTTTCACAGCTTTCCAGCTCTCAAAGGTTTTCCAGCACCATTTCGGAAACAATGCCTCCGCCAGACCCGCCGCAAAGACGACCGCGCAAAATACAAACACAATGACCGTAACAGCGTTTAGAAACATTTCATGCCCCCTGTAAATTCGCTTTGCCGCTCCAAATGCGCTGTTTTCCGCAGGGGTCTGCCCCGGCAGTTCAGGAACGGACCGGCAGTTTGATGGTCACGACTGCTCCGCCGCCGTCGGCATTTCCGATGGCGAAGCTCCCGCCGTGGAGGCCCACAATCTCGTCGCAGACCGCCAGGCCGATGCCGCTGCCCCGGGCCCGGGAGGTGCCCTTGTAGAATTTCTGCTTCACGAAGGGCAGCTCCTCCTCCGGAATGCCGGGGCCGTAGTCCCGGACCCGGACCACCTGGGCGCTGCCCTCCTGGACGACGGAGGCCGTGATGCGCCGCCCGGCGCCGCCGTGCTTGGCGGCGTTGTCCAGCACGTTGCAGAACACCTGCTTCAACCGCTCCGAGTCCCCCCGGATCAGGGGCAGGTCCCCGTCGCCGGGGTGGTACTCCAGGGCGATGCCGTCCTGGCGGAAGAGCTCCTGGTAGGTGAAAATCGCGTCCTCCAGCTCCGCCTGGAGGTCCACGTCCTCAATCTGGAGGGTGAAGCGGCCGTCCTCCATCTTGGAGAAGTCCAGCAGCTCCTCCACCATGGTGGACAAGCGCCGGGACTCGTTGACGATGACCCGGATGCCCCGGCGGAGCTGCTCGGGGTCGTCGGTGAGGTCGTCCTCCAGGATGGTCTCCCCCCAGCCGTTGATGGCGGTGAGAGGGGTCCGGAGCTCGTGGGAGACGGAGGAGATGAACTCGCTTTTCATTTTTTCGTTCTGGCTGATTTTCAGGGACATGTCGTTGATATTGTCCACCAGCTCTCCCAGCTCGTCGGAGTACTTGTTCTCAATCCGGGTGCCGTAGCTCCCGGCGGAGATGCGCTTGGCCGCCTCCGTCACCACCGCCACGGGCTCCACCACGTTGTTGATGAACAGCAGGTTGGAAAACACCACCAGCAGCATACAGAGCAGAGCCACCAGGAGAATGGCCAGCACCACGAACATGACCTGCCGGTCCACCGCCCGGAGGGAGGTCACAAGGCGCATGACGCCCACCACCCGGCCGTTTGCCGTCAGGGGGCAGGAGACCGCCAGAATCTCCTCCCCGGTTTCCAGGTCCCGGCCCTGGTAGGGGGTGGGGGTTGTCTTGTTTTCCCGGAGGACCTGGAGAATGTCGTCGGTGCCCGGGTAGGTTCCCGCCGTCAGGCCGGAGGTGGATACCTGGATGCGGCCGCTGGAGCCGATGAACTGGAGCTCGATGCGGTTTTTGTCCTCGAAGCTCTCGGCGGACTGGACGGCTTTTTGATAGTAGCTGGAAAAACCGTTGTCCATGAAGTACTCGTTGAAGGAGTTGGCCAGGGCCTGGGCCCGGGTCTCCAGGCCCTTTTGCATGGTGCCGTAATAGTAGTTGGACACACCGGCGGAAAACAGGGTGACGACCAGCACCAGCAGGGTCCCGATGGGGAGGATGGAGTTGAAGATCCACCGCTGCCGCAGACCCCGCAGGCGGAGGGCTTTCCACCCCTGCTCCTTTTCCATAACCCGCTCTTCCATTCCGTCACAGCCCCCACTTGTAGCCGTAGCCCCAGACCGTGGTGATATAGGCGGGGTTCTGGACGTTGTCCTCGATTTTCAACCGGAGGCGGCGGATGTTCACATCCACGATTTTCAGCTCCCCGAAGTAGTCCCGGCCCCAGACCATGTCCAGGATCTCCTCCCGGGCCAGGGCCTTGCCGGGGTTTTCCATGAAGACCCGCATGATGGAATACTCCACCTGGGTCAGCTTGATCCGCTGGCCGTTCTTCTCCAGGGTCCGGTTTCGGGTGTTCAGCAGGAAGGGGGGCTGGCTCAGCTCCCCGGTGGTCTGGGGGGGCTCCTCGCCGCCGGAGCGGCGGACCAGGGCGTCCACCCGGGCAGTGAGCTCCGCCGGGGAGAAGGGCTTGGTCACGTAGTCGTCGGCCCCGGTCATGAGGCCCGTCACCTTGTCCATCTCCTGGGAGCGGGCGGTGAGCATGATGATGCCGATGCGGCTGTTTGTGGCCCGGATGCGGCGGCAGACCTCAAAGCCGTCGATGCCCGGGAGCATGATATCCAGTAAGGCCACCCGGGCGTCCGGGTTTTCCCGGAGACGCTCCAGGGCTTCTTCGCCGCTCTCGGCTTCGATGACGTCGTAGCCGGCCCGGCGGAGGTTGATGACGATGAAGCCGCGGATGCTGGCCTCATCCTCCAAAACCAAGACTTTTTTCATCCTGTCCGCTCCTTTCAAATGGTGTGGGCCTCAGGATTCCCCGGGAATCCACTCCCGGACGATGAGGCTGAAAGCCGACCGGACCTCCTCCGCCGTCATGGTCTGATCCCAGGGCGGGTTTTCCGGCAGCTCGGCGGTGTAGATCACGTCGGATTGGCGGCTGAGAGGGAAGCGGTTGCCCCGCGTGGCCCGAATCTCCCGGCTGGTGCCGGTGAGGGCGGTGATTCGCAGGATGGCGGCGCCCCGGACGGCCTCCTCGTTCAGCATGTAGAAGGTGACGCTGGCATCGCTTCCCGAGACGCTGCGCTCCGCCTCCACCCGGCTGGTCCAGGACTCGGGGAGCTGGAGGTACCAGCCGTCCTCCATATTGTGGTAGGTCCGCAGGACCACCTCCGCCTCTCCCGCGCCGTTGTAGCTCATCCAGTCGATGCGCTGGTCGAACTCGCCGCTGCGGGGCGTCGCGGCGGGGTTGGGCACCTCAATGGAGCCGTCGGCGTTGATGTCCGTGGGATAGAGCCCGCGGAAGGCGTTGACCGCGCTGGTGACGCCGGTGGTGCTGGAAAGGGCCGCGTTGACCAGCTCCTGCTCCGGGGCGGCCAGAATGTCGGTGACGGCCGCCGCCGCCAGCTCGGCGGACACCGGGGTGGTGACGCCGGTGACGAACACCGCCGGCAGGCCGTCCCGCAGGGTTCCGGAAACCACCCGGCCCTGGTTCAGCTCCGCCATGGTGATGGAGAGGCGGGCGGAGGAGACGCTTTGCAGGGTGCCGCCCTCCTGCCAGTCGTAGTAATCCGCCACGCCGCCCCCCTCTTCCCCGGCGTGGAACACCACCAGCTCCTGGAGACCGTCGCCGTCCAGGTCCACGCTGGCGTAGCGGACATAGCTGACGCTGCGCAGCAGCTCCTGGGGCCCGGCGGGGTCCAGGGCATAGACGGAGAGGGCCTGGAGCTCCGCGTTGACCCGCCAGCCCACAATGAGCTCCGTCCGGCCGTCGCCGTCCAGGTCGCTGTAGACCACGCTGTAGACCGACGCGCCGCTGCCCTCGATGACGGCGGACTGCTCATAGCTGTCCCCCTGGGTGGAGAAGATATAGATTTTCAGGGGCTTTTCGTCCTCCGCCTTGCGGAAGAAGGCCACGGCCTCCTGCTGCCCGTCGCCGTCCAGGTCCGTCAGCTGGACGGGCTGGATGTTGGTGCCGGCGGCGGGGGCGGCGTATTCCGCGCCGTCCTCCAGAATGGCGTTGAGCCGGGCGTTGAGCTCCGTGTACTTGGCGGGCAGCTCCGGCAGGGTGTAGAGTTCCTCGGGGTTGAACTCGATGTTGAACCCGCCGCAGCCGCTGAGGACCAGGGACAGCAGCGCCGCCGCCGCCAGGGCCCGGATGTTTTTGGCCATTCCGCCGCCTCCCTTGCTGTTTGAAGGATGCCGCAGGTCCCTTGGTCGGGGCCTGAACGCTCTGATATCCTATCATACCACGTTTTCCGGCGTTTGGGTAGTGTTTCTTGACCGGATTTTTGCCTTTGCAGGTTCCGTATCTTACAACATTGTAAGACACCGGCCCAAACTGTAAGGCAAATCCATGGCATCCCGGCCCCGGCCCTGGTATAATCGTCTCATAACCCAAGAGGAGGATTCCGATATGTCTTTACTGGAAGTACAGCACCTGCAAAAAATCTACACCACCCGCTTCGGCGGCGCGCAGGTCACGGCCCTGGCGGACGTGAATTTCTCTGTGGAGCCCGGGGAGTATGTGGCCATCATGGGCGAGTCCGGCTCCGGCAAGACCACCTTATTAAATATCCTGGCGGCCCTGGACCGCCCCACCGCCGGGGAGGTCTTCCTCAACGGAAGGGCCCTCTCCGACATCCGGGAGCGGGATCTGGCGGCCTTCCGCCGGTCCCACCTGGGCTTTGTGTTCCAGGACTTCAACCTCCTGGACACCTTCTCCCTTCAGGACAACATCTTCCTGCCCCTGGTGCTGGCGGGACGGGACTACCGGGAGATGAAAAAGAAGCTCCAGCCCGTCGCGGAGCAGCTGGGCATTGCGGACCTGCTGGCCAAGTACCCCTACGAGGTCTCCGGCGGGCAGAAGCAGCGGACCGCCGTGGCCCGGGCCCTCATCACAGATCCCCAGCTGGTGCTGGCCGACGAGCCCACCGGGGCGTTGGACTCCCGGGCCTCCGACAATCTGCTGGAGCTCTTCGGGGAAATCAACCGGGGGGGCCAGACCATCGTCATGGTCACGCACTCCGTCAAGGCCGCCAGCCACGCCGGGCGGGTGCTCTTCCTCCGGGACGGGCAGGTTTACCACCAGCTCTACCGGGGGACCCAAAGTGCCGAGGCCCAGTTCGCCAAGATTTCCGACACCCTGACGGTGCTGACGCAAGGCGGTGAGCCCCGTGCGTAAGTCCGGCTTCTTCCCCCGTCTGGCCCTGGTGAATCTGGCGCGGAACGGGCGGTTTTACGGCCCCTACCTCCTCTCCAGCGTGGTGACGGCGGCCATGTACTACATTCTGGTGTTCCTGGCCTACAACGAGGGCCTGGACAACGTCCGGGGGGCCATGTACCTCAAGAGCTTCGCCGGGCTGGGCTGCATGGTGGCGGCGTGTCTGGCGGGGGTGATTCTGCTCTACGCCAACAGCTTTGTCATGAAGCGCCGCCAGCGGGAGCTGGGCCTGTACAACATCCTGGGACTGGAAAAGCGTCACATCGCCCGGATGTGCTTCTGGGAGACCCTGTTCTGCGCCGCCGTCACCCTGGCGGGGGGCCTTCTCCTGGGCATCCTGTTTTCCAAGGGCGTCGTCCTGCTTCTTTTGAAGCTGGCCCGGATGCCCGCCCAGTTCGGTATGGAGATTTCCCTCCGGGGCATCACGGAGACGTCTACGCTCTTCGGCGTCCTGTTCCTGCTGACGCTGATCCTGAACCTCTTCCGCCTCAGCCGGACCAAGCCGGTGGACCTGCTTCACAGCGCCTCGGCGGGGGAGCGGGAGCCCCGGACGAAATGGCTGCTGGTCATCCTGGGAGTCCTGACCCTGGGGGGCGGCTATTTCATCGCCATTGCCACCCAAAACCCCATTGAGGCCATGCTGTTCTTTTTCGGGGCGGTGTTTCTGGTCATCATCGGGACCTACTGCCTTTTCACCGCCGGGTCCATCGCCATTTTGAAGCGCCTTCGGGCCAACCCGAGGTTTTACTACCAGACCCGGCACTTCACCGCCGTCTCCGGCCTTCTCTACCGGATGAAGCAGAACGCCGTGGGCCTGGCCAGCATCTGCGTCCTCTCCACCATGGTGCTGGTGACGGTCTCCACCACCATCGCCATGAACATCGGCCTGGAGAACGCCTTGGACGAGATGTACCCCTATGACATCGAGTTCCTCCAGGACCTGGAAAACCAGCCGGGGGACCCCATGGACCGCTTGCGGGAGGTGGAGGCTGCCGCCAACGCCTCCGGGGGCTTTACCGATTCCCGGTACTACACCCGCTATTGGGTCTACTGCGGCGTTCGGGGCAGTGAGATTTCCCTGAACCTGGATCAGAACTGCCTGCGGGCGGAGTTGGAGGTGGTGACGGCGGAGGACTACAGCCGTCTCACCGGAAAGAACGTCATTCTGGCTCCGGACGAGGTGCTGGCCTGTTCGAAGGGCCCGGCGGATTTCCAGGCGGACTTCACCGTCTCCGCGAACTTTGGCGAGGCGGGCCTGTCCTTCCACGTCCGGGAGGAAATCACAGAGGTCATCCGCCACGCGACCAACACGCTGCTGGGCTCTGAGGAATCGTCGCTGTTCCTGGTAGTGGCGGACCGGGAGACGGCGGAGGCGCTCATGGACTTGGATACCTCCCGCAGCGCCCGGCAGTTCCGGGTTCAGATGAATCTGGCGGGGGAGGATTATGAGGAAAAGCTGGCCCAGACGGAGCGGCTTGTGTTCGAGCTGAGCAAGCGGGACGGCGGCGTGAGCTTCACCAGCAAGCAGGACAATGCCCAGGAGTTCTACGCCATGTACGGCGGGTTCCTGTTCCTGGGGGTCTTCCTGGGGCTGCTGTTCCTGCTGGCCACGGTGCTCATCATCTACTACAAGCAGATTTCCGAGGGGTACGAGGACCAGCGGCGCTACCTCATCCTCCGCCAGGTGGGCATGAGCCAGCGGGAGGTCAACGCCTCCATCCAGAGCCAGATTCTCCTGGTGTTCTTCCTGCCTCTGGGGGCGGCGGCCCTCCACGTGCTGGCGGCCTTCCCCATGCTCTCCAGAATGCTGGAGCTGTTCAACTTGTATGACGTGAAGCTCTTTGCCCTCTGCACGGCGGGAACGCTGGCGGTGTTCTGCCTGATCTACGCTCTGGTCTTCGCCCTGACTGCCCGGACTTACGGCCGGATTGTGGGTGGAAACAGCTGAGCCCTCTCCTTTCGGGCCCCTCCGGCAGGCGTCAACCCGCCGGAGGGGCCCGGTTTTCCGGCATTCTTTCAAAACTGTTAGATTTCTGAAAGGGGCTGGACAGATTTCTCCGGTATGATGGCAGAATAAAAGAGCCCCTGAGGGGCCCGGAATTTGACAACATACGGCGCCGGTGCTATGCTGACATGCAGAAGGACGCTGTTGCATAAAAAGGCGGTTGACCACTCCCTTGCGAAGGGGGGTGAGGCGGATGGGAAACGGGCGCTGGATGAATGTCCTGCGCTATGCGGTGTCACTGGCGGCGGCTTTGCTGCTGGCGTACATAGCCCCAAAAGCGTGTTGACCGCTCGGCTGGCTCCCGAACGGTCAACGTGAAAATCACGATTTGACGGATCAGAGCTGACCGTCATGCGGCAGCGCCCTTCTATCTTCATTATACCCAGACCCGCCGCTTTGTCAATTGGGACAGGGCGGTTTTTCATCTCCCGGCAAACGTCCCATCCCGAAAAATATTTTTCCAGAGGCTTGACAAGCTGTATTAACTGTATTATTATTTCTAATACGATAGTACAATCACACAAGGAGGAAAATTTTTCAGGAATGTGAAGAATCCCCTCCGGCTGTCCCGTAATATATTTGAGAAGTGAGAAGCGAGGTCTGTCATGAAAATTCTGATTACATCCGACTGGTACCTTCCCGCGGTGAACGGCGTTGTCACCTCGGTGAAAAATCTCCGCCGGGAGTTGGAGGCCCGGGGCCATGAGGTCCGGGTCCTGACCCTCTCCCAGAACCGCCGCTCCTGCAAGCGGGACGGCGTGACCTGCTTGGGCTCCGTGGCGGCGGGGCTCATCTACCCCGGCGCGCGGCTCCGCACCGCCCTGGCGGGGAAGTGGGTCCGGGAGATCGTGGAGTGGGGGCCCGACGTGGTCCATTCCCAGTGTGAGTTCTCCACCTTCTTCCTGGCCCGGCGCATTGCGGAGGAATTGAACATTCCCCTGGTTCACACCTATCACACGGTGTATGAGGACTACACCCACTATTTCTCCCCCAGCGTCCATTTCGGCAGGAAGGCCGCCGCCGTCTTCACCCGCTGGGCCGCCTCCCACACGGACTGCCTCATCGCCCCCACCGGGAAGGTGCGGCTGCTCCTTCAGGGCTACGGCGTGCAGAAGCCCGTCTTTGTGGTGCCCTCCGGCATCGACCTGCGGCGCTTCCGGAACGAGCCGGACCCCCTGCGGAGCGCGGTGCTCCGGGCCAGCCTGGACATTCCCCAGGACCGGACGGTGCTGGTTTTCGTGGGGCGGCTTGCCGAGGAGAAGCGGGTGGACGAACTCCTGCGCTTCCGGGCCAACATGGGCCCGGGGGGCGTGACCCTGCTCCTGGTGGGAGATGGTCCGGACCGCAAGCGCTTAGAGGGCGTGGCCCAGGGCCTGGGCCTGGCCGCCCCGGACGTGATCTTCGCCGGCATGGTCCCGGCGGAGCAGGTGGCGGACTGGTATCAGCTGGGGGACCTGTTCGTCAGCGCCTCCACCAGCGAGACCCAGGGCCTCACCTATGCCGAGGCCCTGGCGGCGGGAGTTCCGGTGCTCTGCCGGGCGGACCCCTGCCTCCTGGGCGTGGTCCGGGACGGGGAGAACGGCTGGCAGTACCACAGTGAGGCGGAGTTCCGCCAGCGGCTGGAGGAGTTCCTGGCCCATCCCCAGTACAGGGAGTCCCTGGCCCGCAGTGCCCGGGCGACCGGGGAGGAGTACTCCGCCCAGCGCTTTGCGGAGCGGGTGGAGGCCATTTATCTGGAGCAGATGGAACGTGGCGCACTGAGGAGGATACCGGCATGAAGACCGCACCCATTGAAAAGCGGGCGCTCCAGGCGGCGTCTCTGGCTGGATTTGCCATCTGCGTGGCTGTGGCCGTATGGGGCTGGCAGACGGGAGTGCTGACGTCCCAGGAAAGGCTTCAGGAGCTGGTGACGAGATGGGGCTTCGCCGGGGCTCTGCTGTTCACCGTCTTCCAGGCGGTGCAGGTGGTGGTGCCCGTTCTGCCGGGCGGACTGGGGTGCCTGGTGGGGGTGGTCCTCTTCGGACCCATCTGGGGATTTACCTACAACTATGTTGGCATCTGCATCGGCTCCCTCCTGGCCTTTGCCGTGGCGAAGAACTGCGGGCGACCCCTGCTGTACCTGCTGTTCTCCGAGAAGACCATTGAAAAGTACGACGCCTGGACCGAGAAGCGGGACCGCTTCGCCAAGCTCTTTTTCTGGTCCATCTTCCTGCCCATCGCCCCGGACGACTTCCTCTGCTATCTGGCGGGTACCACCAGCATGACCTGGAAGCGCTACACCGCCATCATCCTCCTGGGGAAGCCCTTCAACATCGCCCTGTACAGCATGGGGCTGGCGGCCCTCTGGAAGGTGCTCTTCCCGGGATTTTAAAAAAAGAATGCCGTCATAAAACGGCGGCTTTTGCGGAACAATCTTAATAATCCTCAAAAAAGCGGACAACCCGTCCGCTTGGATTTGTGTGCCCAAAATCGGGAGCCCATCATCAAAAACAGGCGGGCCGCAGGCCGGAAAACTGCGGCGCACCAGCCGGCGGAAGTCCTGCGCCCAGAGGCGGACACAGGCTCAAACCACTGGGGCAAGGAGGCTGTATGCGTATTTATATTTACAGCGGCGGCGAAAAGCTCGTGGGCCGCAGCGGCGTGGGACAGGCCATCCGCCATCAGCGGGAGTGCCTCCGGCGCTCCGGCGTGGGCACGACGGACCGCTGGACGGCGGACGCCGCCGCCGTCCATGTGAACACCATCTTGCCGGATTCCGTCTTCGCCGCCCTGGGGGCCAGACTCCGGGGCAGAAAGGTGGTCTGGTACGGACACTCCACCATGGAGGACTTCCGCTCCTCCTTCAAGGGCTCCAACGCCCTGGCGCCCCTGTTCAAGCGGTGGATCACCTTCTGCTACGGCCTGGGGGATGTGGTGCTGACGCCCACGGAGTACTCCCGGCAGCTGCTGGAGAGCTATGGCCTGAAAAAGCCGGTGTACAGCATCTCCAACGGCGTGGACACGGAATTTTTCAAGCCGGACCCCGCGGCCCGGGCCGCCCTCCGAGCCCGGTACGGGCTGGGGGAGGAGGAGAAGGTAGTGGTCTCCGTGGGCCACACCATCGCCCGGAAGGGCCTTCCCGAATTTCTGGAGCTGGCCCGGCGGACGCCGGAGGCCAGATTCCTCTGGTTCGGCTGGACGAATCCCAAGCTGATTCCCCAGGAGATTGTCCGGGCCATGGAGAGCGCCCCGGGCAACGTGATCTTTCCCGGCTTCGTGGGCCGGGAGGAGCTGCGGGAGGCCTACCAGGGGGCGGACGTGTTCGCCTTCCTCAGCCACGAGGAGACGGAGGGCATCGTGGTGCTGGAGGCCCTGGCCTGTGGCGTGCCCACGGTGCTGCGGGATATCCCGGTCTACGGCGGCTGGCTGGAAAATGGGGAAACGGTATACAAAGCGTCGAATGACGATGAATTTCAACGAATCGTATCCGGGCTTCTGGACAAGCGCCTGCCGGACCTCACCGCCGCCGGGCGGGCCGTGGCGGAGTCCCGGAGTTTGGAGCAGGTGGGGAAGCGGCTGAAGGCCATCTATCTGGAACAGCGGGTGCTGCCGCCCCTGCCTCAGGCCCTTCTCCAGAAGCACGTACAGGCGTAGGGCTGCCCGGGACCCGGAAAAATAAAGTTCCCAAAATCGAAGAAAAGGCTTGCATTTTAAAAACCGGCGTGCTATACTGACAAATGCTGTTATAGCACACTTCGTTTTAGAAAGGGGTGAACAGAGCAATGAAGGAAGGAATCCATCCCAATTATCAGCAGACTACGATTACATGCGCCTGCGGTAATGTGATTGAGACAGGTTCTACCAAGAAGGATATCAAGGTGGAAGTCTGCTCTAAGTGTCACCCCTTCTTCACCGGCAAGCAGAAGCTGGTGGACACCGGCGGCCGGGTCGCGAAGTTCAACAAGAGGTTCGGCCTGGACAAGTGAGTCCGACACTGTCACATGTAGTAGAAGAGCGCGCCGTAGTCCGGCGCGCTCTTTTTTGCGTACCTTTGGAAAGGAAACGGCCGATGGACTATCCGATCATACGGCTTACAGACAAGCCGGAAATAAAAGCGATGGCGGCACAGTGGTTCCATGAAAAATGGGGAGTCCCCCTGACCGCCTATCTGGACAGTATGGAAGCGTGCCTGGAAGGAAAAGGACCCGTTCCGCAGTGGTATGTGGCGATGGAGGCCGGCAGAATAATCGGCGGGCTGGGCGTCATTGAAAATGATTTCCACGCCCGAAAGGATCTTGCGCCCAATGTCTGCGCAGTATATACAGAGGAAGCCCGGCGGGGAGAGGGAATCGCCGGAGTTCTGCTGGGTTTTGCCTGCGCCGATATGCGCGCCAGGGGACTGGATACCCTATATCTTGTAACGGATCATACCGCCTTTTACGAGCGCTATGGCTGGGAGTTTTTCTGCATGGTCCAGGGAGATGGGGAACCGGGGCTGTCAAGGCTGTATATCCACAGGGAGCCGTAAAACGGAGAGCTTCTCGCTGCAACCTATGGGGATGCGTTTTATCAAGGAGGAACCATGGAAGAACTGGACCCGAAACAGACAAGCCGGGCGGGGGCCTTTGAACTGTGGATGAAGGCCCCCATGCCCATGGTGACGCTGACCAAAACCCTGGACGTCACCCGGCCGGTGCGGCTGAGCCGGCGGGGAGACCTGAAATTCAACCTGCTGTTCTGTTGGTGTATCGGAAAGGCCGCCTCCCGGGTGGAGGAGTTTTACACCCTCCCGGTGGGAGACAAGCTGATCCGCTACGGAAATCTGGCGGTCAGCACCATAACGGCGCTGGAGGACGGGGGCATTGCCGCCTGCGACGTCCCCTTTTCCGAGAGCCTGGACCAATTCCGCTGGGACTATCTGGCCCTCACCGCCCGGGTGCGGGAGAGCGGCGCGCCGTATGATTTGAACGGCGACTATATGGTCATCGGGGCCTCCGCCCTGCCCCAGACGGAGATCGACGGGGCGGTGAACATCTACGCCGGATGCTACAACAACCCCTTCCTGGTCTGGGGGAGGTACCGGAAGAAGCTGGGGCGGGCGTCCCTGCCCGTCTCCTTCCAGTTCCACCACACCCAGATGGACGGCGGCCACGCCGCCCGGTTTTTGGAGAACCTCCAGGAGGAAATCCGGGCCCTGCACCTGTGACGGCCCGAAATTTCCCGTTGCGTTTTTCCGGAAAATGCATATACTGGAACCAGTGAATCATAGAAAGGAGTCCTCCGCCATGCGCTTACATCTCACCGGCTCCCAGGCCGTTGTTCGGGAGCTTCTCCCGGCCCTGGGGGCGGAAAACGCCCTGCTCACCGCCGGAACGGCGGACCGCTGCAACACCATGACCATCGGCTGGTGTCAGGCGGGACGGCTTTGGGGCCTGCAAACCTGCACGGTCTACGTGCGGCCGGAGCGGTATACCTATTCGTTTATGGAGGAGCAGGAGTACTTCACCGTCTCCGTCCTGCCGAAGAACATGCAAAACGTCATGGCCCTCTGCGGCACGAAGAGCGGTCGGGACATGGACAAAATCAAGGAGTGCGGCCTGACGGTCCGCACCGGCGCGGGCGGAGCCCCCTTCTTTGAGGAGGCGGAGCTGGTGCTGGTGTGCCGGACCCTCTACGCCCAGGACCTGGACCCCGCCTGTGTGCTCCCCGCCGGGGAGGAGAAGATTCTCCCCAGCTATGGGGCCAAGGGAGGCTGGCACCGGATCTACACCGGCGAGATTGTGGAGGCGTACTCCGCCCTGTAGGGAGCGGCCGCTCCGCCGGAGGGGCGCGCCTGAAAAAACGGGCCGGGGCAGAGCCCGGCCCCGGCAGATCAACAAGGAGTGCTATGCAAGAGACAGACAAGATTCGAGACAAAGTGGTACTGGTGGGCCTGAACTCCCCCGTGCTGAAGCGAGACCAGAACGCCGATGAGGATACGCTGGAGGAGCTCTCCGCCCTGGTGGAAACCGCCGGAGGGGAGACCGTGGGCATGGTCCTGCAAAACCGGAACAGCCCGGACCCCCGGACCTTCATCGGCGAGGGCAAGTGCGCTGAGGTGAAGCTCTACTGCGAGAACACCGAGGCAACCATGGTCATCTTTGACAACGACCTCTCCCCCTCCCAGCTCCGGGTGCTGACGGAGCTGCTGGGGGTCCAGGTGCTGGATCGCTGCGGGTTGATTCTGGACATTTTCGCCCAGCGGGCCCGGACTCGGGAGGGACGGCTCCAGGTGGAGCTGGCCCAATACCAGTATCTGCTGCCCCGCCTTACGGGCATGTGGACTCACCTGGAGCGTCAGGCGGGCACCAGCGGCAGCGGGCCCATCGGCTCCAAGGGGCCGGGCGAAACCCAGCTGGAAACCGACCGGCGGCACATTCACCGGAAGATCGACAAGCTCCGGGAGGACCTGGAGGACGTGCGCCGGGTACGGAACACCCAGCGCCGCCAGCGGCGGAAGAACGAAATTCCCGTGGTGGCCCTGGTGGGCTACACCAACGCCGGGAAATCCACGCTGCTGAACCAGCTCACCGGGGCGGGCATCCCCGCCAACAACCGGCTGTTCGACACCCTGGACACCACCAGCCGCCTCCTCCACGTCTGCGACACCACCGACGTGGTTCTCAGCGACACCGTGGGCTTCATCCGCAAGCTCCCCCACCAGCTGGTGGAGGCCTTCAAGGCCACCCTGGAGGAGCTGGAGTACGCGGACCTTCTGCTCCATGTGGTGGACGTGTCCAGCCCGGACTGGCAGGGACAGGCCCAGGTGGTGGAGGAGCTGATTCTGGAGCTGGGGGCGGGGGAGCTGCCCCGCATCGACGTGTTCAACAAAGCCGACCTCCTGCCCCCGGGGGAGATCATGCCCCACGGGGAGGACATCTGCGCCATCTCCGCCAGAAGCGGCACAGGGGTGGACAAGCTGCTGGAGATGATTGCCCGGCGGCTGGACAAGGGGGCCCGGCGGGTGACGGTACACCTGCCCTACGACCAGGGGGGTCTGCTGGACACCCTCTATAAAGAGGCCAAGGTGGAGAAGGTGGAGTACGGGGAAACCATCGACGTGACGGCGGTGTGCACCCCCCGGACCCTGGGCCGCCTGACGGCGTTCATGGACGGCTGAGAGCCAGGCCCTCCCCGGTGCGGAGGCCCAGGAGAAAGGCCTGGATGGCCGTGAATTCCAGGGCTTTGTCCAGGTCTTCCATTCCGCCCTTGTCCAGTTGGCCTTGCAGGAGCTCTATGCGAAGGGTGTAGTCGCTTTCTTTTGTAAGGGTTTCCAGCTGGGGCTTGATGTAATTGGTGTGGAGCCAGAGCATGAAGTCGGACATGGATACGGCCTCCTTTTTTCGCGGCGATATGATTGCGATATATATATCGCAATCATCGTACCATAGTTTTTTCTGAGTGTCAAGGGGTAACACATGGAAATCAAAGAAAGATTAAAATCGCTCCGTAAGGAGCGAAAGGAGTCTCAGGAGAAGGTAGCCAGAGCAATTGAAATTGCATTACGCAACTATCAGAGGATTGAGGCCGGAGAAGGTTTGCCAAGCCTCCCGGTTTTCTGCGCCCTGGCGGACCATTTCCAGGTCAATGCCGATTATTTGCTGGGCCGGACCGATGTCCGGGAGATGCTTCCGCCCTCTGGGGAGTCCTGAGGAAATTGGGAAGGTATTCTACCGATAGAAGGGCAAAAAAGCAGGCCCGAAGGGCCAATACTTCTTTTTCTCTTTTGGACCGTGCACGGCCCGTTTTCTCTTTTTCTTCTGGAAGAAAAAGAGAAAATGGGGGGTGCAATGCACCAGCCATCGCTGGTATCCATTCTCCCCCGCCCGCAAGGGCGAGCAAAAACCCTCCCCCTGACGGGGAGAAAAGAGGTGCTGCCCATGTCCGGCTACCGGGTTCCCTTCACAGATGTGGAAACCGAATTTACCGAAAAACGCTCCCGCTTCATCACAAACCTCTGGCGGGTGGAGTCCGAGGCGGAGGCCCGGGCGAAGATCGAGGAGGTCCGCCGGCGGCATTACGACGCCCGGCACCACTGCTGGTGCTATCTTGTCCGGGAGGGCGGCGTGGTCCGCTACTCCGACGACGGCGAGCCCCAGGGCACCGCGGGCCAGCCCATGCTGAACGTCTTCCAGCGGCAGGAGGTCACAAATGTCTGCTGTGTCGTCACCCGGTACTTCGGCGGCGTGCTGCTGGGGGCCGGGGGCCTGACCCGGGCCTATGGCCGGGGGGCCCGGGACGGCCTGGAGGCGGCGGGCACCGCCTGGGTGAGCCTCTGGACCCTCTGGGACGTGCCCTGCCCCTATCCGCTTCTGGAGCGGCTGAAGCTGGAAATTGCCGCCCAGGGCGGCGTCCTCCGGGACGCGGACTACGGGGCGGAGGTGACGCTTCACGCCGCCTTTTCCCAGGAGGGGGCGGTGGCCTTTGCCCAGCGGCTGACGGAGCTTTCGGCGGGGCAGCTGGCGATGATTCCGGCGGGGGAGGAGTACTTACCGGGGCCCCGGGAGGAATAGAATCCCCGGAGGTTCCGGGAAGAGGGCGGACCGATGTGTTCGCCCTTCCTTTGTTTACAGCCGCTCCGATTTCTCCCCGGCGTACCACATGTTGTAGGTCTGCCGGTAGATTTCCGCCGCCGCCTCGGTGTGGCAGACCATCCGCACCCGGCGGGGGAGGTCGTGGGCCCGGAGGAAGTCTATAATGGCTTTCAGGGCCACGGCGGCGGCCTGGGCCATGGGGTAGCCGTAGACCCCGGTGGAGATGGAGGGGAAATCCACGGTTTCAATGCCGTGCGCTTCCGCCAGTTCCAGGCAGGAGCGGTAGCAGGAGGCCAGCAGGGCCGCCTCCCCGGCCCCTCCACCCCGCCAGATGGGGCCGGGGGTGTGGAGGACATACTGAGCGGGGAGGTTATAACCCTTCGTCAGCTTGGCCCGTCCGGTTTCGCAGCCCCCCAGGGTCCGGCACTCCGCCAGAAGCGACCGCCCGGCGGCGCGGTGAATGGCCCCGTCCACCCCGCTGCCCCCCAGCAGGGTGGTGTTGGCGGCGTTGACAATGGCCTGGGCGTCGGATGTCGTGATGTCGCCCACGAGGATGGAAAAACGGTCCATGGCGGGGTCCTCCTTGTTGGATGAATTGGTTATATTATATAGTATCGGACCTTTCCGGGGAAGGCGGCCAAAATTTTTTTCGGGAATGTTGAATTTCCCCCTTGACCTTGCCGCTGCGTCAGGCCTTATACTTCCTTTTGTCAGGAGGGATGCAGCTGTGGAATACACCGTAAAAGCGCTGGCGGAGCTGGCCGGGGTGACGCCCCGGACCCTGCGCTGGTATGAGCAGAAGGGTCTCCTCAAGCCCCGGAGGGCAAGGGAATCGGGCTACCGCCTCTACGGCCGGGAGGAGGTGGACCGGCTCCAGGCCATCCTGTTTTACAAGGAGCTGGGGCTGGAACTGGAGGCCGTCCGGGAGATTCTGGACACGCCGGGCTTTGACCGCGCGGCGGCGCTGGAGAGCCACCTTGCGGCGCTGGAGGCCCGGAGGCGGCGGCTGGACGCCCTGATCCTGACGGTAAGGAAAACCATTGACGAGGCAAAAGGAGGAACCCCCATGTCCGATAAGGAAAAATTCGAGGCGTTCAAGCGCCGGGCCGTGGAGGCCAACGAGGAGCAGTACGGCAGGGAAATCCGGGAACAGTACGGCCCGGAGGCCGTGGAGGCGTCCAACGCCAGATTCCTCTCCATGACGGAGGAGGAGCACGGGCGGTGGAAGGCCCTGGAGGCGGAGATTCTGTCCGCCCTGGCCGCCGCCGTTCGGAAAGGCGAGGCCCCGGCGGGGCCCGAGGGGCGGCGCATCGCGGAGCTCCACCGCCGCTGGCTGTCCTGCACCTGGGCCAGGTACACACCCCAGACCCACCGGGGTGTGGCGGAGCTGTACACGGCGGACCAGCGCTTCACCGCCTACTATGACCAAGAGGTTCCCGGCTGCGCCGCTTTTTTGCGGGACGCGGTCCGGGCCTATACGGAGTGAGCCAGGGGCCCGCCGCGAGGCGGGCCCTTCCGGCGTTTCAGGATGCCCACGCCTCCAGACCCAGAGAGGAGAGAGGGGCTTCCATATAAAAGGAATAGCGGCCCGTCTGGCCGATGAGGCCCAGGGAATCCTTCGTCAAATAGAAATCCTCCGCAGCATCCAGGCGGATATAGGGACCAGCCTCTTTAATTTGAAGGCGCTCTGCCCCCTCCCGGTTAAGGCTTTCATCCCAGATTTGCTCACAGCGGAAGGCGCCGCTGTCCAGCAGGTCCTCCACCGTCCGGTCCGGCCCCAGAATATCCCGGAGGGTCAGGACCTCCCCGGTCTCCAGATCGATGGTCAGGCCGGTGTACCAGCTGTTGGGGTGAGGCGCGTTCATGAAAACGTTGTCCTCCGAAATCCGGAGGGAGAGACAGGTCTCGTCCGCCCGGGTCACGGCGCAGTTCCGGACAATTGCCCCCCGCGTCCTTTGCTCCGGATGGAGGGCGTCCTCGTCATAATAGCCGTAAAAGAAGGCCTCCCGGATACGCTCGTTGACCTTCTCCGGGTTCGGGAAGTCCACAAGATATTCCGCGTACTGGGGGTACTCGATTTCGGCCGTGAAGCCCAGCCGGGGGTCCTGATAGAGATAGAGGCAAAAGAGCATGCGGTCCGGGGCCTCTTTCCCGCCGCCCCACCGGCGGTCGTAGACCACCGGCCCCGGCGGCACGTCGAACCGCAGAGGCGTGCCCAGGTCCATGTCCGCCGAGAGCTCCGCCGTGCAGACGGCGGCGGCCTGGAAGGCGGCGGTTTCCCCGTCCGCCTCCCTTGCCCAGGTCGGGTTTTGGGTCAGCACCGGCTCGAAGAGGTTGGAAAACGCGTACCAGTCCCGCTCCTCGTCCCACGTACAGGTGAAGGCTTCCGCCCAGAACAGTCCCTCCGGGTCCTCCAGCAGAAGCTCCTGCTCCTCCCCGGCGGGGGCAAAGTAGACCGTGTAGGTTCCCTCCACCCCGTACCAGCGGAAGCCCTGCTGCAAAAACAGCAGCTCCTGCCGGACCATGGGCGGCAGCTCCGGGGACGTTTCCGGAGGCTTGGCGCCGCAGGCGGACAGCAGGGGCAGGACCAGCGCGAAGATCCAGATTCGGTGCTTCATCCTCCCGGCCTCCTTTCAGGGCGGCTTTTCTCCATTATAGGCCCGCCCGGCTCCGGGCGCAAGGGTCTGCCGGGGGCTGGAAAAAATTTTCCCGCACTCAAACTTTCCGCCCCCCTTTTCCGTCTATACTACAGAAGCCGCCAAGAGCCCAGGCGCCGGACGGGGCGGCAGAGACCCTTTCAGAAAGGAGCATCCATGTGACGAAGGAAGAAACCCTGACCTCGTTTCTCATTGAGACCCAGGCCCGGTCCTACCGGCTGGCCTACAGCGTCCTGCGCAGCCGGGAGGAGGCTCTGGACGCGGTGCAGACCGCCGTCTGCCGGGCGCTGGAGCGCCAGGACAGCCTCCGGGACCCCGGGGCCGTGAAGACCTGGTTCACCCGGATCTTGATGAATGCCTGCAACGATACCCTCCGCCAGCGGGGCCGGGTGGTCCCCTTCCCGGAGGAGGGACCGGAGCTGGGGCGGGAGGACCCGGAGCCCGCCGACGATTCCCTGACCCGGCGGGTGGACGCCCTGCCGGCGGAGGTGGGGACCGTCATCAAGCTGCGGTTTTATGAGGAACTGACCCTGAAGGAGATTGGCGAAGTCACCGGGCAGAACATCAGCACGGTGAAAAGCCGCCTGTACGCGGGGCTGAAAAAGCTGCGCGTCGCTATGGAAGGAGCGGAGATTTGATGAACGAATTTCAAAATGCCAAAGAGGAATACGACAACACCCCCATTCCCGCTGAGCTGTCTGAGCGGGTTCGGGCGGGCATCCAGGAGGGAAGGGCCCGGCACCGGGCCCGCCGGGGCCGGATCATCCGCCGCTGGGGGGCCACCGCCGCCTGCTTCGCCGTACTGCTGGCGGGGCTGAACCTGTCCCCCACCATCGCCAGGGCCGCCGCCGAGGTGCCTGTCCTGGGCGGGCTGTTCCAGGTGCTGACCTTCGTGGATTACGATAAGACGGAAGACGGCATCCACTACGACGTGACCGTTCCCCAGGTGGAGGCGGAAGGGAATCTGGCGGAGAAGGTCAACGCCGTCATCCAGGAGAAGGTGGACGCCCACCTGGCCAAGGCCCGGCAGGACTGGGACGATTACCGGGAGGCCTTCTTCGCCACCGGCGGCACCGAGGAGGAGTGGGCGGACCGGGAGATGGACGTCATCGTGGACTATGAAATCAAGAGCCAGTCGGAGACCCGGGTTTCCTTTGTGGTGACCTTTGCCGAGGGCTGGGTGGCCTCCATGCAGGAGCGGTACTATTACAATCTGGACCTCTCCGAAAACCGGGATCTGACCCTCCGGGACTACCTGGGGGAGGATTGGGTGAACATCTGCAACGCCTCCATCCAAAAGCAGATTGACGCCAGCGTGGACGAAGAGGGCTTCACGTTCTTCTTTACCCCGGAGATGGGCGGCTTTACCACCGTGGACGAGACCACCGGCTTCTATATCCGGGAGGACGGCACGGTTGTGGTGTGCTTCCCCGAGTACAGCATCGCCGCCGGAGCGGCGGGCATGCCGGAGTTTCCCATTGCCTGAAAACTCGAAAGAAGAGGCCGCCCGACGGGGCGGCCTCTTTTCCATGTTCAGGTGAGTCCGGGGACCTGGGGCAGCTTGTCAAAGCTCCTTTGCAGTTCCTCGTCTGTGGGGATGCAGTCCGCCATTTCCCCGTTGTGGAACTTCTCATAGGCCGTCATATCGAAATACCCGGTACCGGTGAGGCCAAAGAGAATGGTCTTTTTCTCCCCAGTCTCCCTGCACTTCAGGGCTTCGTCCATGGCCGCCCGGATGGCGTGGCTGGACTCCGGGGCCGGGAGGATGCCCTCCACCCGGGCAAAGATCTCCGCCGCCTCAAAGACCTTCGTCTGCTCCACGGCCGCTGCCTCCATGTACCCGTCGTGATAGAGCTGGCTCAGGACGGGGCTCATGCCGTGATACCGCAGGCCCCCGGCGTGGTTGGCGGAGGGGATGAAGCCGCTGCCCAGGGTGTACATTTTCGCCAGGGGGCAGACCATGCCGGTGTCGCAGAAGTCGTAGGCGAATTTGCCCCGGGTGAAGCTGGGGCAGGAGGCGGGCTCCACGGCGAGGATGCGGTAGTCCCGCTCTCCCCGGAGCTTTTCTCCCATAAAGGGGGAGATGAGGCCCCCCAGGTTGCTGCCGCCCCCGGCGCAGCCGATGATGATATCCGGAACCACGCCGTACTTGTCCAAAGCCGCCTTGGCCTCCAGGCCGATGACGGACTGGTGGAGCAGCACCTGATTCAGCACGCTCCCCAGCACATAGCGGTAGCCGGGGTTCGCGGCGGCGGCCTCCACCGCCTCGGAAATGGCGCAGCCCAGGGAGCCGGTGGTCCCGGGGTGCTCCTGGAGAATCTTCCGGCCGATGGCTGTCTCCATGGAGGGGGAGGGTGTCACGGAGGCTCCATAGGTCCGCATGACCTCCCGGCGGAAGGGCTTCTGCTCGTAGCTGACCTTCACCATATAGACCTTGCAGTCCAGGCCCAGGTAGGCGCAGGCCATGGAGAGGGCGGTGCCCCACTGGCCCGCGCCGGTCTCGGTGGTGACGCCCAGGAGGCCCTGCTGCTTGGCGTAGTAGGCCTGGGCAATGGCGGAGTTCAGCTTGTGGGAGCCGGAGGTGTTGTTCCCCTCGAATTTGTAGTAGATGTTTGCCGGGGTCTGGAGCTTTTCCTCCAGGCAGTAGGCCCGGACCAGGGGGGAGGGGCGGTACATCTTGTAAAAGTCCCGAATCTCCCGGGGAATGGGGATTTCCGCCGTGTCGTTGTCCAGTTCCTGGCGGATGAGCTCATCGCAGAAGACGCCCTGCAGGTCCTCGAAGCCCATGGGGGCCCCGGTGCCGGGATTCAACAGGGGGGCGGGCTTGTGCTTCATGTCGGCCCGGACGTTGTACCAGGTGGCCGGCAGCTCCTGCTCGGAGAGATAGATCTTGTAGGGAATTTTTTCAAAGGTCATGACGCTTGCTCCTTTCCGACATATGGTCTCTCCCGGAGGCGGAGCGTCAAAAAAAGACCTCCGTCCACGAAAGGACCTGTTACAGGTACCTTTGGGACAAAAGCCTTGAAACTTCTGCGGTGCCACCCAAATTGGCGGTATGAGAAAACCGCCCGCTCAGCGGCGCGCCAACACGCGCCTTTCCTTGGTAACGGGGGAAAAGCCCGTCGGAGCGTAATAGGGGAAATCCCGTTCAGCCCGCCCTCCGCGGTCCATTCAACAGGCTCGTTTCTGCCGCCATTCCACCACCGGCGGCTCTCTTTGAGAACCAAGGCCCTGCCTACTCGTCCGCGTCATCGGTTTGTGCTTTTGAACTTGAGAACAGGATACGCCTCCCGGGGCGGGTTTGTCAAGCACCAAAATTTATTTCGACGAATTTAACAATTCAAATGGGCAAAGCACACTGAAATTTCGGCAATGCCGACCGGAGCGGAGGTATGTTTTTCCTCGGGACGGCCAAGCTATCGGGGAGGTGATTGCATGGATTCCATTTGGACCCGGACGGCGGATATGCCCTCCTTCACCCCGCTGGAGGGGGATTTGAAAACGGACGCGCTGGTGGTGGGCGGCGGCATGGCGGGGCTGCTGTGCGCCTATTGGCTGAATCGGGCGGGGGTGGACTGCGCCCTGGTGGAGGCGGGCCGCCTCTGCGGCGGGGTGACGGGGAATACCACCGCCAAGCTCACGTTTCAGCACGGCCTGCTTTACGCCCGGCTTCTCCGGGAGTTCGGCCCGGAGCGGGCCCGGCTGTACCTGGAGGCCAATCGGGGGGCCCTGGGGCGGTTCCGGGAGCTGTGCCGGGAGATCGACTGTGACTTTGAGGAGCAGGACGCCTATGTTTACGCCCTGTCGGACCGGCGGAAGCTGGACCGGGAGCTGGAGGCCCTGGAGCGCCTGGGCTTCCGGGCGGAGTTTGTGAGGACGCCCGCCCTGCCCGTGTCCACGGCGGGGGCGGTGAAATTTCCGAAGCAGGCCCGGTTCCACCCCCTGAAATTTGCCGCCGCCATCGCCGGAGGGCTGCGGATTTACGAGAACACCAAGGTTCTGGAGCTGGCCCCCGGCAGGGCGGTGACGAACCGGGGGACGGTGCGGGCGGAGCATATCATCCTTGCCACCCACTTTCCCCTGCTGAACAAGCACGGGGCCTATTTCCTCAAGCTCTATCAGCACCGCTCCTATGTCCTGGCTTTGAAGCACGCCCCGGCGGCGGGAGGCATGTATGTGGACGAGGGGGAGAGGGGGCTGTCCTTCCGAGATGAGAAGGGCCTCCTCCTTCTGGGCGGCGGCGGGCACCGAACCGGGAAGAAGGGCGGCGGCTGGCGGGAGCTGGAGGACTTTGCAAAGCGGTACTACCCCCAGGCGGAGATCGCTGCCCGCTGGGCCGCCCAGGACTGCATGACCCTGGACGGCGTGCCCTACGCGGGGCTTTACTCCAGGGGAACCCGGGGCCTCTATGTGGCCGCGGGCTTCAACAAGTGGGGGATGACCTCCTCCATGGCGGCGGCGCTGCTGCTGGCGGATCTGGTCCGGGGAAGGGAGAACCCTTACGCGGAGCTGTTCAGCCCCTCCCGAAGCGTGCTCCGGCCTCAGCTGGCGGCCAACGCCTGGGAGTCCACCCTGGGGCTGCTGACCCCGACGGCCCCCCGGTGTCCCCATATGGGCTGTGCGCTGAAATACAACCCCCAGGAGCACAGCTGGGACTGCCCCTGCCACGGCTCCCGGTTCGGGGAGAACGGGGAGCTTTTGGACAATCCGGCGACGGACGACAAGCGTATGTAAGAGGACCTATTTGCCGGCGGGAACGTCGAGGAAGGCGTCGGTCCGAGGGCCCCGCTTTCCCTGAATCAGGTGAAAGCGGCCCGCCTCCCAATAGGTCCGGCAGATGTGTTCCGCCTGAAAGACCGTGCCGGGCCGCGCCGTCATCCACTTGGAGGCCAGCGTCTCTCCAGAGGAGCGGCGTATCAGGTCCACCCGGAGAGACTCACCGTTCCGGGCGTCCAGGCAGCGGTACACCAGTGCCTTGTACGTCCGGTTTCCGCTGATTTTTGAGAAGTTTTCCAGCAGAATGTCCCTATGGAAGCCGCAGGCCCGGAGGCGGTCCAGGACCTCCTCCCGCCGCTCCGGCAGATGGTTTTTTCCGCCGCCGGCCTGATCGACTTCCGCCAGAATGTCCAGCAGAAGACCGGCGGCGTACAGGGAAAATGCCGCATCCGCCTCCCGGAACCGGTAGAGGGCCTGGGAGGTCTCCCGGTCCAGATTATAAAAGGAGACCTTGAAAAAGGGGTCAACGTTGTATCCGGGCTTCCCGGTCAGGGGCTGGTCCACATTGGCGCAAACCGTAAACGCCTCGCAGCCGTCCAGGTCGATGGGAGACAGCTCCGCCAGGACCAGCCGCGCAATTCCGGAGGTCATCCGGAACAGGTGTCCGCTGTCGCAGTAGTTGGAGGCTTCCCGGATTCTCCGGTCCAGTATCCGGTCTCCGGAAACGGATAGGAATTTCAAATTCATGTCGGGCCTCCCGGTAAGACTGACTGAACCATCCGGCTGGGGATGGCAGGCGGATGCGGGACCGCTTAATACTGCTGAAAGTTCGGCCCGGCCTTGGAGAGATCAAGCACCGGCAAAAGCGCCTCCACGTCAAAGGAGGGGAGAGGAACTCCGAGCCGCTCCTCCAGGCGAGAAGGGGCGCACTCCGGCAGGGACAGCAGGGCGGCAGGCGCGTCGGCGAGGTCCGGCGGCTGGTAGGCGTCCCGCTTCTGATACAAAAATTCCATCAACAGGACGAAATCATTCCATTCCCCGGCATCGGGCCCCTGCCGGAACTCCCGCATGTGGAGGGCAACGGCGTCGGCGAACCGAGGGCCGTCCTGGTCCAGAAGGGCATGGATTGTCTGGGAGGCTGAGGGGGTGTACCGGAGGCTGTCCAGCTCCGCCAGCGTCCGGCGGGCCGGCTTATCCTCTTGCCGCAGAAGACTTTCGAACAAGTCGATTTCCAAAGCGCGCCGCCTCTTTCTCCGCTCCTCCTGCTTCCGGTCGATTCGGGTGTCGGGCCGCCCGTTCCACATGGGTGTTTTTTCCCGCTCCAGCGCCATGCGGTCGAAGGCCAGCAGGTTCAGCGCCGCAGGGGTGAGGCCGCAGAGGACGGCGGCGGTGATGCTGTCCGGCATTTGCAGCTTCGATGTCCGTTCGGATTCCCAGCGGGGGTTGTGTGCCAGAAGTCCACAGGAGGTCTGCTTTGCCAGCGTGGAGAGGCAGAAATAGGACTCCGCATGTTCAAGCACGCCTGTCTGCATGTACCTGGCAGCTGGAATACATATGGCGGAATGACTGAGAAAGCCGTAATGAATTGCCGCCTCCTCAAGGCTGACTCCGGAGATGTCCTTTGATAAGCGGGAATGCAGCTTTTGAACATGCAGTGCATGCAAGTCGCGCTTGATGTAATCTGCCTGAAGGGCCTTCCAGCCTTTCGATGCATATGCCGTTTGCTTCATAAGCCCTCTCTCCTTTGCCGGACGGTGCTCCCCCTGTTCCGGGCGGATAGCCCGCCAGGTATTCGGGAACAGTATACAGCGGCGGCGGGACCGTTGCAAGCCCCGCCGGGCCGAGAGGAGGATGTTTCATGAAAATCGACCACAGAAAGGCGGCGGTCATCGGCTGTGGAAACGTGGGTGCGTCCATTGCCTTCCGCTTTTTGCAGCAGGGGCTGTTCACCCGTCTGGTGCTGCTGGACGCCAACCGGGAGAAGGCGGAGGGGGAGGCCATGGATCTCCGGGACGGCCTGCCCTACGGCGCATCCATGGAGATCACCGCCGGAGGCTATGACGATCTGGCGGACTGCGCCCTAGCGGTGATCACCGCCGGGACGAACCAGAAGCCGGGGGAGACCCGGCTGGACCTTATCGGGAAAAATACGGAGATTCTGCGCTCCGTCCTGCGGGAAGTCACCGCCCGGGACTTCGGCGGCATCCTGCTGGTGGTGTCCAACCCGGTGGACGTGCTGACCTATGCGGCCTGGAGGCTGTCGGGCTATCCCCGGGAGCGGGTGATGGGCTCCGGGACGGTGCTGGACACCGGGCGCTTGAAGCAGCTGCTGGGAGCGGAGCTGGAGGTGGACAGCCGGAACATTCACGCCTTCATCATCGGAGAGCACGGGGACAGCGAGCTGGCGGTGTGGAGCGAGGCCAACGTCTCCGGCCTGGACCTGGAGGATTTCTGCCGGGTCCGGGGACAGACCCTGGGGACGGAAAACCGGGAGCGGCTGTACCGGGAGGTCCGGGACAGCGCCTATGAGATCATCCGGCGGAAGGGGGCCACGTACTACGGCATCGCCATGGCGGTGGGCCGGATTGCGGAGGCCATTGTGAAGGACGAGCGGGCGGTGCTGCCGGTGTCGGCGGTGCTGGACGGGCAGTATGGGCTGAACGGCCTGGCGCTGAGCCTGCCGTCCATCGTGGGCCGGAAGGGCCTGCAGGAGATTCTGGAGATGCCGCTGAGCGGAGAGGAACGGGCGGCGCTGGCGGCCTCGGCGGAGCAGATGCGAGAGGCCATCGGGACGCTGAAACTGTGACCGGGGAGGCACGCCGGCCGGGGAAGGCCGGCGTGCCGGAGGGGCTATTTGGCGGAGGCCTTGGGGGCCGGGTTTTCCTGGAGAGCCTCCCGGAGCTTTTCCAGCGCCCGTTTTTCGATGCGGGACACATAGCTCCGGGAGATGCCGAAGGAGGAGGCGATCTCCCGCTGAGTCAGGGGTACGGTGCCTCCCAGGCCGTAGCGGAGGCGGACAATTTCCGCCTCCCGGGCGGTGAGGCGTTCCCGGACCAGCTTGTGGAGCCGCAGGGCGTTGTCCCGGTCGTGGAGGTCCTCCAGCATGGTGTCGTCCACGCCTACGATGTCCATGAGCTGGAGGGCGTTTCCGTCCTTGTCGGTGTCGATGGAGTCGGAGAGGGAGACCTCCCCCTGGAGCTTCTTCTGACCGCGGAAGTACATGAGGATTTCGTTTTCAATGCACCGGGCGGCGTAGGTGGCAAGACGCGCCCCCTTGGCGGGATCAAAGCTGGAGATGCCCTTGATGAGGCCGATGGTGCCAATGGAAATCAGATCCTCCTGGTCGGAGCTCTGGGTGTAATACTTTTTGGACGGGTGAAGCAAAGGGAGGGATTTGCCCGGTCAAATGCGGCCTCCCACGGGCCGCCGAATTTCAGGTGGATATCCAGGTGAATTTCCTCTTTGGTGCTATTTTTCTTGACCACGATTTTGTCCAGGATGGTGGTGACCAGAGTGGAGCTGATTCCGTCCTGGAAGGTCAGCGCCCGCTCCAGGGCGGCGCGGATTTCCTCCAGCTGCACCGCCGTCCGCCGCCCTTTTTCTGCCTCCGCCCTGAGGACTTCCATTTGTTCCTCCAGGGCTTGTGCCTGCTGGTTGAAGCCATCGTTGCGCTGTTTAAACTCCGCCACGGAGATGACGCCCTCGACGCTCAGCTCCAGCAGGCGGTCTTTCTTTGCCCGGAGGGCGGACAGGTCCTCCTCCAGGCGGTGGATGTCCTGGGCGTAGTCATGCTCGTCGGGGACTGCCTGGAGCACGGTCACCACCGCGCCTATGACGGCCTGTTTGTTTTGCGTCAGTTGGTTGAAGATATTGGCCATGATTTGGTCTAACTCCGCCGTCCTGAGCTGGGGCGCGGAACAGGCCGCCCGCCCTTTATCTCGGTAGACACGACACTGCCAGGCCTCCTTTTCATCCTTGGCGCTTTTCAGCAGTTGACGGTGGAAGCTGGTGCCGTGTTCCTCACAGATGATCTTGCCGCTGTAAGGATATCGGTTGTGGAATTCCGCCCCGCTTTGATGGGACATCATCTGTTTACTGCGTCGCTTGTAGAGGGCGTTGGCCCTGTCCCATAGCTCCTCGGAGACGATCGCCGGGATAGACGGATCTGGATACATGACCCATTCGCTCTCGTCCATGAAAATTTTCCGCTTACTGCGGTAGTCCACTGTCTGGCTTTTGTTGGCACAGTACCAGCCCTTATATTTTGGATTGCAGAGAATATGCCGGATGGTGAGCACGTTGAAAGCGTTGCCCTTGCGGCTGGTAAAGCCCTCGTCGTACAGCACCTGAGAAATGCGGCGGATGCCCATTTGCTGATTGGCGTAGAGGTCGAAAATCCGCCGTACTACCTGGGCCTCCCCCGCATTGATGGTCAGCACACAGTCCTTTTTGTCATACCCCCACAGCTTGTCATTGCCCAGCACGTGGCCGTTTTTGATGGCTTGCCGGAAACCGAACTTCAGCCGCTCGGACAGCTTGCGCACCTCGTCCTGAGCCACCCCGGCCATGACCACCAGCCGGAACTCGCTGTCGGAGTCCAGGGTGTTGATGTTGTCGTTTTGGAACAGTACCCCCACGTCGTGTTCCAGCAGCTCCTGAGTGTACTGGATGCTGTCCAGCGTAGAACGGGAAAAGCGGGAGATCTCCTTCGTGATGATGAAGTCAAACCGCCCTGCTTTGGCGTCCGCTATCATCCGTAAGAAGCTGTCCCGCTTTTTGGTGCTGGTGCCGGAAATACCCTCGTCCACATAGCCCTGAACATAGGTCCAATTCCGTTTTTCCTGAATGAATTGTGTGTAATACTGTACCTGGTTTTCCAAACTGTTGAGCTGTTCATCCTTGTCTGTGGAAACTCTGGCGTAGAAGGTTACCCGCAGGGGCAGGTCGAAGATGGTTTTCCCGTTCCGCATTTCATTTCGTATCCTAAGTACATTCATGAATCTCCGCCTCCTTTGTCAAGCACACAGGATACTGGAAAAGCTCCGGGAAGTCTATCACAGAATGTACCAAATCCACGGCCCTGGAATAGGTGAAATCCGATATCAGGCCAAGGGCGCGGATATGATCCAGCAGGACCTTGACCAGCTCTTTTTGCGCGCTTTCCAAATTGCATCACCTCGGTTCATGGATATGCTGCGGGAACAAAAAAATGCCGGACGGATTTACTCCGTCCGGCAATATAGCGTGTTCTCAAAATGATTCCTTACCAATCACCTCTGCCTCTGCCAAAGAAAACCGTACTGAGCGCTGATCCTGCATCAGTACGCCGGGAACACGGTAAGAGTATTCCGGATTCCAACCGTGGAGATTAGCCAGAATCCCGCACAGCTTACAGCTGGATACTTCAAACGAGCGCTTGCCGTTATACACATTCGGCGGGGCCCTGTGGGACTTGAGGTCTCTGGTTTCATACGCGCGCATCAGCAGCGACTGCCCATCCGAGGAAATCAAAAAGCATATCCGCTTTGGCTGGCCGATGAGCCGAAGCGTTTCTGTAAAAATGTGAATCCGTCCAACCCTTAAGTAAAAGGAAATGTGAATGTCATTCATTTCTCCGATGTTCTCTCTTTGCCTTTCCACTGCTCCGGAGAGCTGAAATCGAAAAGGAGCATGACCTTGTTGTCTACTGTCACAACGCGCCCCACCGCCCTGCAAACACAGCCGGTATCCCAGTTCCACATTTCGTAAAGCTTCGAAGAAAATCTGACGCATTCCATGCGCCGGGGGGCGTAATCTTTGATGTTTTTTCGCCAGGGAATGCCGTCCTTGTCTTTCATGGTTACCGGAACAAGCAAGACGCTCTTTTTCTGAGGATGAATTTCAATCCTCACCCGTTCACAGTTGTTCAGGGCCGTCAAAGCTACCTTATTAAAGGTGATCCCGCCGCTCCAAATCGTGCATGTCGGGGAATAGTAGCCGGATCTGCGTGCAAAGAGATCTCCGCTGACTACCTGAAAACCGTCCATGGAAATTTCCTCAACCTCACTGCTGAAAGGAATCGCCGCCATTTGTAGCCCTCCTATACTCTGTCAGTTGTAATATAACCGTCCGCAAGATCAATTTTGTACTGCTCCTCGTGAGATTCCACCGGCGTTCCGAAATAGTCCCTCCATTCTCCCGGAAGGTAGGAGCGCCGCTTTTTCCCACCCATAAACAGTTCGAAATCCGTCAATTTGAATAGAAACAGCATTTCCTTCTGATAGACGGCCGGCTTTCCCAGCATTTTGTAGCGGTATTCCAAGTCCCATTTCATCAGGTCAAAGACCTTCCCCGCGAAGATTCTGCACAGCATATCCCGATTGGATAACTCCTTTTCTCCCCCGCCTTTCGCCCACCGCAGAGAATCCGGCGCGTCGGGATGGCATGGCCGAATGATCAGACGCCGCTGTTTCGGGTGAATCAGAATTTGAATGTGCGTCACGCCCGGGAATTTCCGCAGGCAGGCCATGTTGAACTTGATTCGGGTTGGCCAGATGGTAATCGCCGGTTCATACGTGTGTGAGAAAAGCTCCGCCCTGGTGACCTGATATCCCGCTAAATCCGCCACGGCTTCCGGCTCCTCATCATCGAGCGGCCTTGCATTCAAAAAAATATCATCCAATTGACTATGATCCAACATGACCGGCGGCCGCCTCTCTTGTAAGTGTTTCCATCATGATTTGGAGTTCTTCTTCCGTTGGCGCTCTGTACTGTGCCATGCCGGGAGCCGGGATACTGGGCCTGCGGGTCTGCCAGGCCGCGCTCCCCGCCATGTAGAAAATCTCGTTTTCCATAATGTGGTCGTAAAACTCCGCGCCAAAGCGATCCTCCCATTGTTCCTGAAACAGTTCCACGCGCTTCTTTTTAAAAGAGGTTTCATCTGCCGGGGTCAGCAGCACAGATACGGCCTGCTCCAGGTTGAACATGATGATTTGGCCGTCGTTACACCGCACCCAGGTTCCTCTGACTCTGTAGATAAAATCCGGATTCCACTCCATAATGCGAAAGAGCGCGGTGCCAAAGTGCCGGCAGCACAGCGCCTTCGCGTACAGCGGCTTGGCGGCGTCAGAACGCCATTTGATACTATGCGTTGCGTTTTCCTCACAGGGCCTGATGGCGATTTTACGCTCGGAAGGATGGAGAAGCAATTGAATATGACCGATGTCCGCGAATCTTCTCACGCAAAAAAGATTGAACGTAATCCTGTCCCTGGAGATTGTGATTGCTGGACCTTCATACCGGGTCTGTAGAAACTGGCTTCTGACAACCTGATATCCCTCCAGATTAAACGCGGAGAATATGCTTCTTTGAATTTTGGCTTTTCGGTCCGGCCCTTTCACGCTGTTGGATGTATCGTAATAAAGCCCGGGATCATCATTGACCCAGTGATGGTTGATGGGAACAAACCCGCGAAAAACTCCGCCGTCTATCACTTGAAGAACGGGCAGACCGCCCCGCATGTGGTGCTTTCGATTTTGGAGAAGCGTCTGCGCCATCTCGAACGTCTCCCTTGGAATAATGGCTTTATGCTGTCCCATGTAGTGGTATTGATCCAGGTCCTGCCGGTTCTTCCTGCGCTTATGCTCAAACAAATCTGATGTAAAGGTTTTCCAGGTCAAGACATCGCCGCAGTACCGCTCATTTGTGAGGATATAGCCGATAGAGCCGCTGTTCCAATCGGTATTTCCGGTTTTTGTCCGGCAGCCGATATCCGTCAGGAAATCCGCGATATGCGACTGGGACCATCCATGGAGATATGCGTCGAAAATGAAGCGGACCACCTTAGCCTCTTCTTCGTTGACGACAAGCGGAGCGTATTTGATATAGCCGCCGGCGGCATCCCTCTGCCTGTCATAGCCCAGCAAAGGAGGAGTCAGCAGCTTGCGGTCCTGAAACCGCTGGGCCAGCGACCAGACCATGGCCTCCCGTTTTTTAATGGATTCCTCCTGGGCAATCGAGGCGAGAAAGGTCAGCATCAATTCCGAATCCTTCCCCAGAGTGTTCAGATGATCTGTCTCAAAAAACACGCCCACCGGAGGAGAGAGATTTTTGAGCTTCCGAATCAGGGAGATACAGTCCACCAGGTTCCTCGCAAAACGGGAGACGCTTTTTGTCACGATCAGGTCGTATTCGCCGTTCTCGCAGGCGGCGATCATGGCGTTGAATTCCGTACGGTTTTTCAGGGACGTGCCGGAGATGCCCTCGTCCGCGTAGACGCGCTTTAAATCCCAGTTGGGCCGCTCCTTTGCCAGCTGCCGGTAATGGGCCTGCTGGAGTTCAAAGGAGGAAAGCTGTTCCTCGCTGTCTGTTGAGACACGGCAGTAGGCACACACTCTGAAGATTTGAGCCGGGTCGTCAAAATGGACTTTCGGTTTGGCGGGGATGAACACTTTGCCGTCGTTGCCCTCGCTTTGATGCGGCTTTCCTTGCGCTTCTCTGTCGTTGAGGGGCATAAAAGTACCTCCATTTTCAAATTCTCTGGCTATTGATTTTAATGCGCCTGCAATTGACGAATTCTTCGGTTTTTCTCTGACAGCTCGGAAGCCATGTTGTAAAGCAGGGCCGTATCCTCTCCGGTGAGATCAAATGTGTCGAAGGTAAGTGCGCTTGTCCTCCCCAAAAGATAGTCCGTGCTTACACCGAACACGTCGGCGATTCGGGAAAGCGTATCCAGCGGAGGCTGGCGTACGTTGCTCTCATATGAGGAAATTGTGCTTCTGTCTACTCCCAACAGACGGGCCAGCTGTTCCTGTGAAAGGTGCATGGATTGCCGGAGCCTTTTGAGCCGTTCGGAAAGACAATATATCACAATTTACACCACCCTGCTGAATAAGAGAGATTATATCAGCAAAATAGCGACGTTTGGTCGCATTCCTGCGACACTTTGTAACTTCTTGCAATTTCCAAATGGCATTACACCGGTTTGCGGATATGCTTGGAGAACAAAAACTGCCGGGCGGATTTCCTCCGTCCGGCAGTTGCTGAGAGATTATAGAACAGGCCGTTCGTTGACCGGCGGCCGGCAGCTGTGCCCCCGGCAGACATAGAAGGTGGTCTTTCCGTTTTTCAGCGGGTACTCCGCCCCAGGTTCCCGGAGAACCACAGCCGCCTCCGCCGGGAGTTCCAGGGGCAGACGGGCTGCCTCCGATTCTTCCGACAGCACCACGGTCACCTTGGGCGGCGGATCGCGGTCATCCAGAAGCGCCAGCAGGAACATGGCGTATCCGACGGGGTACTGTTTCGCGTCCGCCGCCAGAAAGTCCAGCTGCCGCTCCGCCAGGGGTCCATAGGTTTCCTCGGGAACCAGCTGGCTCAGCCGCACCAGATTCCAGGCCATCAGGGAGTTCCCGCTGGGCATTGCCCCGTCGTAGGTCTCCTTGGGCCGGAGGATCAGGGCTTCGTGCCCCTGGCCGTAGAGATAGAAGCCACCATGTTCCCGGTCCTGGAATTGCTCACAGGCATCCCGGCAAAGCTCCTCCGCCCGCTCCAGATACGCGCTGTCCAGGGTGGCCCCGTACAGCGCCAGCTGGGCGAAGATACAGGCGGCGTAGTCGTCCAGAAACCCCTTTTCACCCCGCCGCCCGACCCGGAAGCTGACGTGGAGCGACTTACCGTCCCAGAGATGCTCCCAGAGGAAGCGGTCTGCCTGTTTCGCGGCCTCCAGGTATTTCTGTTCCCCGCCGGCCTGATGCAGCCGGCACAGCGCCGCGATCATCAGACTGTTCCAGGCGGTCAGAATTTTGTCGTCCAGGCGGAGAGCACAGCGGCTTTTGCGGTATTGATATACCGTCTCCAGCAGGCCGTCAAAGGAGCGGTCCTCCAGGTCGCTTTGAAGCAGATTGGGGATGCTCTTCCCCTCAAAGTTCCCGGCGTCCGTGATATCAAAGTACCGGCTAAACGCCCCGCCCTGCTCCGGGCCGAGAAGGCGGACCAGCTCCTCCGGCGTAAAGAGGTAATACTTTCCCTCCTCGCCGTCGCTGTCGGCGTCCTGGGCACTGTAGAAGCCGCCCGCGGCTGTGGTCATCTCCCGGAGGACAAACTCCGCCGTCCGGTTTGCCGCCAGCAGGTACAGCTCCTTTTGGACCGTTTCATACGCTTCACAGTAAGCCAGAATCAGCAGGGCGTTGTCGTACAGCATCTTCTCAAAGTGGGGGGCCAAAAACCGCTCGTCGGTGGAGTAGCGGCAAAAGCCCCCGCCGATATGGTCGAACAGTCCGCCCCGGACCATCTGCGTCAGCGTCCGCTCCGCCATCTCCAGGCACTCCGGGTCTCCCCGCCTCCGGTAATACGCCAGGAGAAATAGAAGATTGTGGGGGGAGGGAAACTTGGGCGCACCGCCGAAGCCGCCGTTTTCCCGGTCGAACAGCCGCTTATAGAGCTGGACGGCGTCTTCCAGCAGCTCCGGTTCCGCCCTGTCTTCCGCTGTGTTTGCGCGGCTGAGCAGATCCATGATTTGCTCAGTCGGGCCCAGCAGCGCGGAACGGTCCTGTTCCCACTTCTCGTGAATGACCGTCAGCAGTTCCTGGAAGCTTACCAGATTGCCCCGGCGGCGTTTGGGGAAGTAGGTCCCGGCAAAAAAAGGCCGCTTCTCCAGCGTCAGGAAGATGCTGGCAGGCCACCCGCCGTTTCCGGTGAACGCCTGACAGACCGCCATATAGACGCTGTCCAGGTCGGGCCGCTCCTCCCGGTCCACTTTAATCGAGATAAACCAGCGGTTCAGCAGTGCCGCGGTCTCGGGGTCCTCGAAGCTCTCATGGGCCATGACGTGGCACCAGTGGCAGGTGCTATAGCCGATACTGAGGAAGACGGGCTTGTCCTCCTCACGGGCCCGGAGGAACGCCTCCTCACACCAGGGATACCAGTCCACCGGATTCTCCGCGTGCTGGAGGAGGTAGGGGCTGGTTTCGTATTGCAAATGGTTGGACACAAGTTCACATCCTTTTTGCCCTTAGGATGACTGTGATTCCGTGGAATTATACCCGGGACGGCCTGTGAAATGCAGGCATCCCCGCGGACAGGCGTCCGCGCACTTCCCGCAGCGGACGCATTCCAGGGAGCGGGAAATCTCGAGTAGGGAAAGGTCCACCGGGCAGGCCCTCTCACAGGCTCCGCAGGAGACACAATTTTCTTGGTCCCAGTGAATCTGCACAAGACTGAAGCGGTTGAACCAGCCGTAAATGGCCCCCAGGGGGCACAGGTACTGGCAGAAGGGGCGGAACACCTTCACGGAAAGCAGGACGATCATCAGCAGGATGCCCAGCTTCCAGAGGAACAGCCCGCCGGCCTGGCTTCTCAGGGCTTCATTGGCGCCCAGCAGGGGAAGCGCCCCCAGCAGGGTCCCGGAGGGGCAAAGATACTTGCAGAAGGCCGGGACCTTGGCAAAGCTTCCGAACAAGAACATGGAACCAACGCACACCAGCAGAACCAGCACCGCATACTTTCCGTATTTCAGGACGCGGTGGCCGGGCAGGCGCTTCCTTTTTTTGAAGAGGGGAATCTTATGGAGAAGGTCCTGCACCAGCCCGAAGGGGCACAGCCAGCCGCAGACGAAGCGCCCCAGCACGCTTCCGAACACAAAGAAAACCCCCAGGGCGGCGAAGGGGACCTGAAAGCCCCGCTGGTTCAGCAGGGCCTGTAAGGCCCCGATGGGGCACGAGGCCACGGCCCCGGGGCAGGAATAGCAGTTCAGCCCCGGAACGCAGGCGTATTTCAGGCCACCCTGGTAGATTTTCCCGTTCAGGAAGCCGTACAGGTATCCGTTGGTCACGATGGTGAACAGCAGCTGTACGGTCAGTCGTAATTTATTCCTCATTGCTCACCCAATCCCGATGCACTCCAGGCAGATCATCACCGCCTTTTGCCAGATCACGGCAAACTGCCCCTGAATAATTCCGATGACCAGAAAGACCGCCCCAGCTAGAACGCCCCATATCCAGGCGCACCGGCTACTGTTCTTCCAGAAGTTCATGAATGAGCTCCTCCCAATCCGATTTTTCCGCGGAGCCGACCACGCCGCCCAGGTACACCCCATCCTGGTTGAAAAAGAAGGTGGTGGGGACGGCGCTCACACTGGACAAAAGCGCCTGGTCGATGGAGTCATTGGCCAGCAGGTGGGTGTAATCCGCCCCGGTCTCCTGGACCAGGCTCTCCACAAGCGTCTGGTCGTCTCCCTCCCGCACATCGTTGACGATGCCGATGATCTGGAACTCCGACCCGTCGTGCTCCGCCGCCAGCTCGCCCAGCCCCGGCATCTCGTTCAGGCAGGGATTGCAGTAGGTGGCCCAGACATTGACCATGGTGAGCCTGGACTGGGGAAAGATCTCCTGAGAAACCGGATTCCCCTTCAGGTCCGTCCCCTCAAAGGTGATGTAGATGGGCTCGCTTTCCCCCTCTGGGGATGAATCCTCCGGGGCGGGAGTTTCCTGAGACTCGTCAGTCGGTTCCGTTTCCGGCGCGGTCCCGGCCGGCAGCTTACCGCTATCCCCGCCGCAGCCACAGAGCAGGACCAGCGACAGGAGCAGAAGCCCGAAAAGTATCTTGTGCCGTTTGTTCATGTCCGTTCCTCCATTTTTACAGCTTTTTTTGTCTTGTGAGAATACACGCTTCAACCCGGTCCGCTATGATACCTTGGTCCCGCTGAGGATAATAGTCCAGGGCCGGCCGCAGGACCTCCTGGACCTGATCTGCTGTCATCTTCGGTATCACCAGTTGTGGTCCGTACAGGCTGCGGGCTGTGTTCATCTGCCGGGTGAAGGTGGTGTTGAAGGGCCTGGCCCGCAAAGCGAAGATTAGAGCTGGCGGCGCGATGTCCATGGGGGAGAGTTGCGTGTTGGAGAGGAGTCCCGCTCCGTTATCGAAGATTGGGCAATAATCGTATTGGCCGTCCCGCTCAAGGACCGCGATGTTGTTCAAGTGGCGGTCATCGTTGCAAAACATGGCGTCGATCTCAAAGAGCAGGGTCAGGTATTGGGGGAAGAGCTTCAGGCCCGTGATATCCGCCGTCGCCTCCGCCAGATAAGCGATGCGCTTTTTGTCGCTGGGAAGCCGCGTCAGCTTTTCCCGCAAAGGGTTGCCCAGGTGGCTGGACAGCAGACGGTTGACTGTGATGAGGGCCTGTCCGGGTCGTAAAAAGTTCTCGCTGGAACAGCCTGTGCGCTCCCGCCCATGGACTTGCAGGCGTTCCATGCGATAGCGAACAAATGTGAAGGGTGTGCCGGTTTCAATATTACTCTGCTCCAGGAATAAAGAGACGGTGGCTTCCGCTAACGCCTCATATCCAAACTGGTCCAGCTTGTACCAGCGGTCTGGCGCTCGGTCGTACCACTTTTCCTGATTCCCTTTCGAGGAGGTTTCCGCGATTTTTTCATCCGTCACCAGCCGAATCGTCATTTCAGAACCTCCATGGACAACCACTGTTGGTCCTCTGCCATATGTCCGCCTGTCTTCTCAATAATGGCTAAGGGGTCGTAAGTGTCTAATCCCAGCGCCTCTAAATACTCCCGCAGTCCGGCCCGCTGCCGGGGGATACAGCGCTCTGCGAGAAAGCGCTGGAAGTCCTCCCAAGAGGGAACCGGGTTATTTCCAAATGCAGTCTTTATGGTAGGGACCGCCTGATTTTCCACCATTACGGTTTGTTCGGTGAAGTCCGCGTAGATTGTGGAACAGAGCTGATCTCCATCATAAAGACGGAACGCGCGAACCGCATGGCCTTGTGCCCGCTGACGCTTTGCGAATTCGGAGCCGTTTAGACGTTGAGAGAGGATGATCCTTCTTCCATCGAAGGCCAGATCCAGTTCCCGGTGTTCTTCTGTGATGCCTAACCTTTCCACCCATGTGGTGGGCAAGGTGACCTTGTACGTTTTCGCGCCTTTGCCGGCTGTTCCGCCGGCGGAGCTGATGTTGACCTTTGCCTTGCGTCGTTCCATGCTTTCACCTCGGTTATATTATAGTTTATTCGGTACGAATATTCAAGAGCTAAAATAGTATTATCAAAGGGTGGAACAAAATGCTGGCCAGGGAATCCTGACCAGCATTTCGCTTATCATTACGATTCGATTACCTGCTCCACTTCAGCGCCGCCCTTGAATGTGATCAATAAGCGCTTCGCGTCCAAAACCTTCACGGTATCTAAGACTTGCCGGATAATCGTCTCGTTATACTCCGTCAGTTGGAATGGCAGGTGGTATGTATTTTTCCGGCGTTCCTCCTCATACTGCCGCATATCAAATGCGTCAATATATTCATCGTACTCCGCACGCTGCTTTACCAGTTCCCGGAATTGAGCTTCATGAGTTTCCCAATCTTTTTGCTCAGCGCATTGCATCAGCAATTCCACAAATGAATAGTCGATTCTTCTTTGAAATTCCAAAAGATTCGCATATAGTTCGGGCCAACTCTTTGCGGGCGGAATAGAGTCGGCATAGGACGATTCAAGTAAAGTCCTGTTGAATGGGGCGAGCAGATATTCCGGACGATAGAGCTGGTGGTTGATTGCGGCTATCAGGGCTTGCTGCAAAGGCGCTTCGTCTAATGTTGGAGAGTGCTTGCAAAATTTCTTGCCATGGTCAAGCCGGTTGCAGCAGCGCCAGACGGTACGAATCTTACCGCTATTGCGCATGTGCCACACACAGCGGCGGTAGGGTGTACCGCATTCTCCACAAATGAGAATTCCTCTCAAGGCGTGCTTGCTGGAATATGTTTTGGGCCGTTCAGAAGAGGAACTTTCAATCGCGCCGACAGCCTCGCCGCGGCGTTCCAACTCCCTTTGCACCAAATCGAACATTAGAATGCTGTCAATGGTGGATATATTCCACTTTTCTTTTCCCGCTTTAGTAAGGTTCTTTCGGCTCTCCAGCAGTGTTTTGATGTCGCGCAGACTGTATCCGCTCAAATAAGTAGCATATATCTCCCGAACGATTTCCGCCTCTTCCGGTATGATTTCCGGCTCACCGTCTTCACCTTTTTGATATCCAAGCCAGTTTTTATAGCTGTATCTCACATTTCCTTCTTTAAACGACGCCCGAACGCCCCATTTTACCCGGCTGCTGATGGCTTCGCTCTCGGCTTGGGAGGTTGCTCCCATCAACGTCAAGATCAGTTCATTCATCATCTGGGAGGTGTCAATTCCCTCTGTTTCGAAAATAATGGGAATATTCAACCGTTGAAGAAGGCGGACGTAATACAGGCAATCCAACGTATTTCTCATAAAGCGAGAAATGGACTTTGTAAGAATCAAATCGATTTTGCCTTGCTTACACTTGCGAATCATGCGCTGAAATCCATTGCGCTTTTCGACCGAAGTGCCTGTGACGCCTTTGTCCGCAAAAATGCCTGCTAAGATCCAATCCGAATTAGAAAGGATTTTATTTGTATAGTACTCCTTCTGTGCCTCGTAGCTATTTTGCTGTGCCTCCAAACTGGTTGAGACCCGGCAATAGGCAGCGACCCGCAGCTTTCTATGTCCGTTTTGCTTTTCCACCGGATCTTTAGCGGGCAGTTCGATTACTTCTCGTTTCATGACAGAGCGCCCTCCCTGCTGGTGGAGGACTGCATATAATTTTGAATCAGTGCATACTGGTATTCCGGAAACAGCCACGCTTTAAAATGGCAAAATATTTCTGGATGAGCATAGGTGCCTCCGGTTTTGCCGGCTTTCGATTGGATTCCGACAGCGCCAGTGGCTTCGACCCATTTCTTTGCAGTAAAGGTGGTGGGAGATATGCGTAAATCTTCCATTAAATCATGATACCCAGTGTCATTGAAATGGGGGTTGTTCTGCAACTCCCATGTACGCAAAAATTCGATTGTCCGAGTTTCCCGCAGCCAACATTGAATGAGATAGCCTGATGAGGAACTGTCTTTCTCTTTGGCAAGTGAGGTCAGTGAAAGATACGGGCTATCTTGTGAACGTGTAGCCGGGGCTGGTATTTCCGAAATTTCTTTGATGATAGGGCGAGGGACTCCAAGGGAAGCGTCAATGTGGTAACGGTCATACAGTATTTGATCATATCGCGAAAAGGCATCATCGGTGATGATGCCTTTTTTCAGGAGGGATTTCAATATGACTTCTTTGGAAAAAATATATGAAACATGATTGCTCGTTGTTTTGCTGACATCCACATGTAGCTCCCCCTTTATGGTTTTCATGGAAGCTATTATAAAGGGAGTTTTGCTGGAGGTCAACTCAAATTCTGATATATTGTGGAATTAAAAAGAATTTGGAAATTTAATTTATAGTAATACGTGGAATTACCGAGGATTGCTGCTGTGATATGTGCACATAAATTGAAGCACAATTTAGTGGATTCGCATATATTTTGGTAAAAAGCAAATAATTCCACATATATGATAAGTTTTGGGGTTCAAGGTGTCTTATAGGATAGTCGAAGTTTGATAAAACGATATAACATCAATTTTGTCATTCTACTTTTTTATGGACTAAAAATAAGTCTGGAAAATCTCTGTTATTCGCTTGGCATTTTTTTGTGTCCCGTTCTATGCAATATTGGCCAATTTTTTTTGAATGAGACATGAAGCTATAAAGATTTGTCTTGTTCGGCACTTCTCCTGTAACCCAATATATCATTTTAGATAAGTTTTCTATTGAACCGGCATACTCTGAAATATTAGCCATCAATAAATAAGTTAAAAGTAACTTTTGTATACTCATAGCATCACCCAATATAAACAATTTTGCTGTTCCTACAATTATAGAATGTAGGAACAGCAAAATTGCATGAAAACGTGCATTAATTTTCTTTTTTCTTTTCAAGATAACGTCGGTAAACTGTAGCTGAATGACTTTTCTCCATTGAGAACGTTGATTCAAGGCGCCTGATCTGTTGGGTGGAAAGGGACCCTTTTACTAATATTTGTCGCACAATGCATGCGAGAGCAAGTTTTGCGGCTGGAGATTTGGACTCTTCCATAAGGAATTTACTCTGAGTACAGAAATCTTCGATTCTTTTACTCTGGCTAAAAACAAGTAGTCTTTCTATTTGATGTGTTTCATACTGGAAATCGACAATTGTCTCGGCTGTCCCTGTTAAATAATCATAGGTATTTTCACGATAAGCATTATTAATCGAGCCATTATATAATTCTAAGAGAAGGGATATTGAATTCAACTGCAAATATCGTTTGGCATCTGTCTCAGTCTGAATTTTTCTTGTAAAATCATTTGTTTCTATACTTAAAATCATAGCAACAAGGGATTCGCTACATTTTTCGATTTCCTGAGCCCATGCATAAAAAATCTTATTAGGTAGTTGATAAATAGTTTTTATGATTGCCTCTTTTTGATTCTTTTTTAATCGATGCTCAAAGTTTGGCAAGCATCTAGAAATCAGCATCAACAAAGATATTGCACGGACTAATTGGTTTTCCAATTTTGTAATTTCTTTCTCGTTATAGTCATAAATACTAACAACATCTATATGGGCTTTATCAACCTCGGAATGATCAGTTTCATCATCAACCTGCTGATTCCATGTCATATCTTCTTTGGTAAGCATGATGGCATTTTTGGGAGGCGCTTGTACCTCAAGATGTTTAAAGCCAGGCATCCCAAAGATAAACTCATCCCATTCATCAGATGTTTTTTTCGCTGCCTCAAGAATTAGGTCAATTAGCGTCGTATCGTTCGTTAAATAAGTTACAAACATTAAAATCGTTGCATTCAAGCCAAAGCAAGCATATTGTAAGCATTGTTCAACTGCATCAATATTTTTGCTCGCACAAATTTCGCTTGCAATAAAATATGCTAAGTAGTTATTATTTGTAAATTTATACTGCCCATCCTCACCATATTCAGATAGTATTCTGGCGTGAACAACTGTTGCAATAAAGTTTACTGAGTTGACCTTAGTCCCGTATTCTTCACAATAAGAATTAATGATATCTATTATTTTTTTATCAGATACTGGATATTCTTTATGAGCATGAATGTAATATGCGATTTTACCCAGTACCAACATGGTTTTGTCAACTGTGAGTGGGGCTGTCACGTGAGGACTAAGAGCGTTGGTTAAGGACGATTCAAAGACCTTACTAAAAATATTACCATCATTTTGAGCGGACTCCATTTGGTAGTTTGCGTAATGTTCAAGAAATTGTAAAATGATTTCCGGTGTTAGAGGAATATATCGTCTTTGCAAATCAAGTATGTGACAAATTCTTTCAACTAGAGCCGTCGTTTCTTTGGGGGTATAAGTTGGATATTTAAGAGGTATAATTTTTTCAACTAATTGCTTCCGCTTTTTGCGATATAGCGGAAGAAGCCGAAAGCATGAATACGAGTCTTTAGCTATTGCAGCTTCTATCCTTTCTTGAATGTCAAGTTTAAGTAGATTATTCGTTGTATAAACTATATAGCCGAATTCCTCCTCAATTCCTTCAAGAAATCGACTGATATGTTTGGGACTAATTAAATGGATATCATCTATTAAAATGATTCTGTTTTCCTTTTTTGCTCTGGTAAACTTGTCATAATCACTTTTTTCTTCACCATATATGTATTCAAATAAGCTTTTTATAATATTTCTTCGGTTACCGGATACTATATTATCGACTTTGCAAAATATTACATACTTACTGGGCAAAAAATGCAAAAATATCATTTTAAGTAATGCGCTTTTTCCAGAAGAGTCACTGCCACTGATTTCAATACGCTTATATTGCTCTAGTTTTTGATAAAAATCCTCAAATTCAAATATATCTCTGATATCATTATCTTCGACGGTTGCATCGCGTAGAAGGCCAGGAAATGTATAGTAATCAGCTAAGTTATCTGAAATGTGAATATGCTGATCTTCGACAAGACTTGCAATATGGGCATCAATACGCCTTTTGGGAATTTCTACCGAGTGTTTGTGAGCTAAATTGCCGTGATCCTCTAGTTTCTCGATATAAATATGTGACTCCTTGTCCCACTTATAACTAAATTGTGAGAAATATAATATATCTGTATCATAAATACAACTAAAGAATTCACTATTGCTCCAATCACCGCAATTGCATAAACTTCCGCCACAAAAGACATGAGCAGGACTCACTCCATTATATGTAATTTCTTGTGTTATCGGAGTGTGTTCATGCCCACAGAAGACAAAAGTATTCTTTTCTAAAAGCGCGCGCTCAAGGTCGCGCTTACACGAGTCATGAAACCATTGGTGAGAGTGGTGCAATAATGTAATTGCCATCATGGCACCTGAAGGCGATTCTAGCTTTTTAATAACATCAGAAGGCAAATAATGTAACCCTTGATCATTTTCGTGCATTAAAGAAAAGAAGGTCGTATTTAAAAGATTAATCTCCAATGAGAATCCATCAAGAGCAATCGCATATCTGGCAAACAGTTGGGCAGCAGGGGTTAAAGAGTTTACTTTATGAGAGAAGCGAATAAATTCCAAGCGGGACACTACTTCCCTGTCTGTATCTAAAAGCGTATAATTATTTTGATTTTTTAAAAAAGTTTCATAATACTGTCTGTCATCAGGGTTTGAAAAATAATCATAATCGATATCGTGATTTCCTGGAACAATATACATATGAAGAGTAGCATCATGAGGCAGATTTTCTGCTAATGCGGAAAGAAGTAACTCTTTAAAGGAATGAAATGCATCATATTCATTTTTCTTGCCAGCATTTGCAATATCTCCAGTTACTAATACAAGAACGTGGTTTATGGAGCCGATATTTTGAGAAGAAAGTGTCTGTGCTATCCCCGCTATTGCGTCCTCGTTTATATCATCATTTTTACTTAAATGTAAATCACTTAAATGCATAAACAATAGCTTCATAGGGATGTTCTCCTTATCTATATCTAAATTAGATTTCTACGTAATTCGTTGGTTCTAGTGAGCAGAGTGGAGAGATTCAATTTAAACGCATTAATAAATACGCCCATCCTATCTTCACGATAAACTGAGGGGTAATTTCCCAACAATAGTCATCCTCAAGCTGGTGGAAAATGAGTTTTATGAGTTCACGATAATCTTCACACCTCTCTTTTGACGAAAAAATTCGATTCCTTTTTAGTGCTTGGAGGACAGTCTCTATATCTCTCGCCTCTTGGATTTTGGGGTGTACGAAAATATGTGCAAGTATGATGGATGTGTTTACCGTCTGTTCAGGATTGCTAACACAAACTCCTGGGTCCAATTCACGAACCACTTTACGCATTTGAGCAAATGACAACGGACGCGTAATGGGTCTTACTTTGTACGAAATATAATCTGCGATAAATTCGCGCCATATCGCATATCCGAAATCCATACACTGTTCTTTCGGACTTTTCGTAATTGCACTGCTTAAGTATTTGGCAGTAAAATTATCTCTGCCAAGCTCACGGCTAATACAAAAGATGTGGCTCATTTCATGAAAAATAATTTGATACCAGTCAGCATCTTCTGGTTCCATATCTAAACAAATCAATATGCCATAGATTTCATCATCCGCATTGGTAAAAGATTGAGCTACAAAAATCGAGTTTCTGTCATAATTTTCTGACAAATAAAGAGGGAAAAACCGTTTGCAAAAGTCTTCATAAACTTCGGCGCGGTTTTCAAAATTGCAATAAGCAATTTTGAGACAGTCATTTTTGGAGAAATCGAAACCAAGCGCCTCATCAAAAAACGGCTTACAAAACTCAATGACAGACTCAATAAACTCCCGCTTGGATTGGCTGGTAGCGTCAAACTCTAATTGCGGCATAAATGCCCTCCCCCACTTAATTCGACATAGGAGTACCAAAGTTGTTTATTTGTAATTATATTCTGCATTATACTACACTTTGATTGTTGATACAACAGATTTATACAATTATGTTCCAATAGATATTAATTGTTTTCCCTTGCCGCCAAAACACAGCCTGTCCCCCATCGAACGAAATCTTTCCTTTTGCTTTATCCGTTGTTGATAATATGCGCCACCAGCCTCAGGTTCCGCTCAATCAGCACCTGCCGGGCCTCCGAATCCCCTCCGGCGTACTTCTCCAGCCACTCCCGCTCCTCGGCTGCGGTCAGGGGCTTGGGAAAGGACCCGCCGCCGGAGAGGCGCAGGGAAAACAGCAGCGTATTGGCAAACAGCAGCAGTGCGGCAGACAGCATAAGACCTCCTCACCGGAGCACCGGGCCCCGGCTGCCGCTTTCCCGGCTGGCGGCGGACCGAATTTGAGGGCGGGGTGTCCGCCCTCTTCCCTTACCCTATGAGAGCCGGGGAAGTCCCTATGCGGCCGTTGCATTCAAAGCGCCGGTATGGTATCATGACTCCCAAAGAAGGAAGGGGGCGGCGGCATGGGCTGGACGGTATACATCCTCCGCTGCGGAGACGGGACCCTCTACACCGGCTGCACCAACGATCTGCCCCGGCGGCTGGAAGCGCACCGGAGCGGCAGGGGGGCCAAGTACACCCGGAGCCGCCTGCCGGTGGAACTGGTCTACCGGGAGGAGACGGCGGACAAATCCGCCGCCCTTCGGCGGGAGGCGGCCATCAAGCGCCTGGACCGCCGGAAAAAGCTGGCGCTGATTGGGAAAAAGGAGGGGCGTGATGGAGATTCGACTGCTGCGGGAGACAGACAGCCGCCTGGAGGTTAGCCGGATTTATGAGGAGAGCTGGAAAACCGCCTACCGGGACATTGTCCCCCAGGCTTACCTGGACGGCATTCCCGCCGGGCACTGGGCGGAGGCCCTGGACCGGGCCGGCTGGGACACGCTGGTCCTGACCGAGGGGGAGCGGCTGATCGGGACCTCCAGCGTCTGCGCCTCCCGCTGGCCGGACTGGGCGGGCTTTGGGGAGGTGGTGTCCCTCTATTTGCTGCCGGAGTTTATAGGCAGGGGCTGTGGAAAAGCCCTGCTGGCGGCGGCGGTGAACCGGCTGGCCGGGCAGGGCTTTCAGGAAGTGCTTCTCTGGGTGCTGGAGGAGAACCGCCGGGCCCGGCACTTCTATGAACGGGCGGGATTTGCCGCCCCCGGGGACTTCCTGGTGGATGAGATCGGCGGAAAGTCCCTCCGGGAGGTTCTGTATTGCCGCTCTGCCTTTTTATAACTTACTGACGCGAAAGGGCCCCGGGTCTTTCTGACCGCGGGGCCCTTCCAATTCCAAAAAGCGCTTCCAAAGCGCGGTATTCATGAGGCCCGCCCGCAGCCGCCGCAGGAGGCGCAGTCCCCGCAGCCCAGGGCCACCCGGGGCCTCCGCCCCGCCTCCGCCGGGTATCCTCTGCGGACCAGCAGGTGCGCAAGGCCCGCCAGCAGGGCCAGAGCCGCGATGGTGCCGGGGCCGAAGCGGGCCTCGCCCGTCACCAGCCCGCCCAGCTGGAAGACGATGAGGGAGACCGCATAGGCGAAGGCGCACATGTAGCCGATGGCCGCCGCCGTCCACCTGGCGTTGTTCATCTCCCGCTTGATGGCCCCCATGGCGGCGAAGCAGGGGGCGCAGAGGAGGTTGAAGATCAGGAAGCTGTAAGCGGTCATGGGCCCGAAGTCCGCGGCGATGAAGGACCAGACGGCCTCGCCGCTGTTCCCCAGCTCCTCCCCGGCGAAGCGGTACAGCACGCCGAAGGTGGAGACCACCTCCTCCTTGGCGATGAGGCCGGTGATGGTCGCCACCGCCGCCTTCCAGGCCATGCCGCCCTCCCAGCCGATGGGGGCAAACACCCAGGCGATGGAGCGGCCCAGGGCGGCCAGAAGAGAGGTGCTGTTGTCCTCCACGGCCTGGAACGCGCCGTCCACAAAGCCGTAGCCCTGGAGGAACCAAAGGATTATGGAGCTCAAAAGGATGACGGTTCCCGCCCGCTTGATGAAGCTCCAGCCCCGCTCCCAGGCGGCCCGGAGGACACCCCCGGCCGACGGCGCGTGGTAGGCGGGCAGCTCCATGACAAAGGGGGCGGGCTCCCCGGCGAAGGCCCGGAACTTCTTCAGCATGATGCCCGAGAGCACCACGGCGGCGATGCCGATAAAGAAGGCGGACACGGACACCCAGGCGGAGCCGCCGAACACCGCCCCGGCAAAAAGGCCGATGATGGGCAGCTTGGCCCCGCAAGGGATGAAGCCGGTGGTCATGACCGTCATCTTCCGGTCCCGGTCCTGCTCGATGGTCCGGGAGGCCATGATGCCGGGCACGCCGCAGCCCGTGGCCACCAGCATGGGAATGAAGCTCTTGCCGGAGAGGCCGAAGCGGCGGAAGATCCGATCCATGATGAAGGCCACCCGGGCCATGTAGCCCACGTCCTCCAGCACCGCCAGCAGCAGAAACAGCACCAGCATCTGGGGCACGAAGCCCAGGACGGCTCCAACTCCGGCCACAATGCCGTCCTGGACCAGCCCGTGGAGGGCGGAGCCCTCCGCCACATGGAAAAACGCCAGCAGACGGCCGAACAGGTCCGGGACCCATTCGCCGAACAGCACGTCGTTGGCCCAGTCGGTGCCCCTGGCGCCGAGGGAGACGGGCCAGCCGCCCATGGCCAGGGCATAGACGCCGAACAGGATGCCGGCGAAAATGGGCAGGGCCAGGAAGCGGTTGGTGACAATCCGATCGATCTTGTCGGAGGCGGAGAGACTGTGCTTCGCCGCCTTTTTCGTCACCGCCTGCCCCACCACGCGGCTGATGCAGGCGTAACGCTGGTTGGTGATGATGGATTCCGCATCGTCGTCCAGCTCCCGCTCGCAGTCGGCAATGTGCTCTTCCAGGCGGGCGGACAGCCGGTCGTCCAGGTTCAGGTCCGCCAGAACCTTTTCGTCCCGCTCAAAGAGCTTGACGGCGTACCAGCGGAGACAGCGGCCGTCCACCATGTCCCGAATGGATTCCTCAATATGGGCCAGGGCGTGCTCCACGCTGCCGGTGAACACATGGGGGAGCGCACCGCTCCTCCCGGCCTGGGCGGCGGAGACGGCCCGCCGGGCGGCCTCCGGGCCTCCCTCGCCCTTGAGGGCGCTCATCTCCACCACCTCGCAGCCCAGGGCCCGGCCCAGCTTCTCCAGGTCGACCCGGTCCCCGTTTTTCCGCACCAGATCGATCATGTTCACCGCCACCACCACCGGAAGGCCCAGCTCTATAAGCTGGGTGGTGAGGTAGAGGTTCCGTTCCATGTTGGTGCCGTCCACAACGTTCAAGATGGCGTCGGGCCGCTGGTTTACCAGATAGTCCCGGGCCACCACCTCCTCCAGGGTATAGGGGGAGAGGGAATAGATGCCGGGAAGGTCCTGAATGACCGTGTCCTTCCGGCCCTTGAGGCGGCCCTCCTTTTTCTCCACGGTGACGCCGGGCCAGTTGCCCACGTATTGGCTGGACCCGGTGAGCTGGTTGAACAGGGTGGTCTTGCCGCAGTTCGGATTGCCCGCCAGGGCGATTTTGATGTCCATGATGACGAATGCTCCCTTTCTGATGGTTATTTTCGACTAACTTCGGTTCTGAAAAGAAAGGCCGTTTTGGCTCATACGACCTCAATCATTTCCGCGTCCGCCTTGCGCAGAGACAGCTCGTAGCCCCGGACGTTCAGCTCCATGGGGTCCCCCAGGGGAGCCACTTTCCGCACGAGGATTTCCACCCCCCTGGTAATGCCCATGTCCATAATCCGGCGTTTCACCGGGCCCTCCCCATGGAGCCTTGCCACGGTGACGGCCTCGCCGGGCCTCGTATCCTTCAAGGTTTTCATTCTGCTTCCTCCTTCAAACGAACATGCGGTTTGCCAGCCCCCGGTCCAGGGCCACCCGGCTGTCCTTCACCTGTAAAATCAGATTTCCTGCAATCTCATGGACCACGGTGACGTCCGTGTCCACCACAAAGCCCAGCTCCGCCAGATGCCGGCGAATCTCGTCCTTTCCTGTAATCCTGCGGATGGTGACGGTTTCGCCGGTTTTTGCCATAGAAAGCGGTATCATAATCAGCCTCCTGTCGGTTGGTGATGATAGTTAGCAATTACTAACTTCTTTACGGTCTCGTAGTTTAACACGACTAACTCTGCCTGTCAAGAGGTTTTTTGAAAAAAGCGCAGAATTTTCCTGAGCCGGAGCTGCCGCCGGAAGGCGGGGGACGGAAACCAGCAAGGGGTTGGGGCGGCAAGGGTGGGAAATTCTTAATAAAATATAAATTTGAGGCACAGCTCCTTGAAAAAGCCGGGAGAGTTCACTATACTGGCTACACGGAAATTTACTAGAGGCTTGGAGGAACAAGTCCTGAACAAGCCCCGCACCGGGCGGGGGAGAGGAGCGGCGCCATGAAAGTGCTGGTTTTGTCCGATTCCCATGGGAACATTTCCAATATGATCCAGGCGGTGGAGCGGGAGGAGCCCCGGATGATTCTGCACCTGGGGGACTGCTGGCGGGACGGGGAGCGGCTCCATGACCGCTTCCCGGAGCTGCCCTTTGAGCAGGTGTACGGCAACTGCGACTTTTTCCGGGGCTCCGGAGAGGCGGAGAAGCTGGTGTACCTGGGGGACAAGCGGGCTCTGATGTGCCACGGCCACACCTACGGTGTGAAGCAGTCCCTGCTGGCGGCGGGGCTGGCGGCGGAGGAGAAGGACCTGGACCTCTTCCTCTTCGGCCACACCCACAAGCCCCTGGTGGACATGCGGGGAAAAACCCTGTTCCTGAACCCCGGCAGCATCGGGGACTATGCCCGGCCTGCCTACGGCATTGTGACCTTGGAAAATGGGAAGCTGGATGCCCGGACGGCGCTGCTGCGGGGCTGAGGATAATTTTGTTGATTGTCTATAAAAGTATTTTACAAAAAGGAGCGAAGTGGAGTGAGGCGCTGCATTGCCAAAGCCGGAATCGTCCAAACGAATGCCGAATGAAAAAGGAGAAAATTTTATGACGATTCCGGCTCCAGAGAAGCTGTACCCCAGAACTGGGGACAGCCAGACCATCTATTTGAAAAATGCTGTCCAAAATTCCCGCATCGAGGTGGGCAGCTTTACCATTTACAACGATTTTGTCCATGATCCCCGGGATTTTCAGAAGAACAATGTGCTGTACCACTGCCCCGTCAACGGCGACCGGCTGGTGATCGGGAAGTTCTGCTCCATCGCCTGCGGGGCGCGGTTTTTGATGAACAGCGCCAACCATGCCCTGGGTTCCCTGTCCACCTATGTGTTCCCCATTTTTTATGAGGAGTGGGACCACGGGATGGAGGTGACGGAGGCCTGGGACCACCGGGGAGACATCGTAATCGGAAACGACGTGTGGATTGGCTATGAGGCGGTGATCTTATCCGGCGTTACCATCGGAGACGGGGCCATCGTGGCCGCCCGGTCCGTAGTGACCAGGGATGTGCCGCCCTATGCCATTGTGGGCGGCGCTCCGGCAAGGACCATCCGGCGACGGTTTGACCCGGAGACCATCGACGCGCTCCTGGAGCTGCGGTGGTGGGACTGGCCCCTGGAAAAGCTCTCGAAAAGCCTCCGGGCCATCCAGGCGGGGGACCTGGAAGCCCTGCGGCGCAGCCGCTGAACCTTTCCCAAAGCAGGAAGAGCCGCACCGTGATCGCACGGTGCGGCTCTTTGATATATGGGGCGGTATTTCTATCGGGACTTTATAAAACCTCGTAGTCCACTGCCACCCGGTCCTCCCGGATGGACTTGCACAGGGCGGAGACCGCCTTGTGCCGTGGGTCGTTCTTATAGGCTTCCAGGTCCTCCAAGCTGTTGAATTTGCTGACCAGAACGGCGTCGTAGTTCCCGGCCCCCACGTTTCGGGCCACTTCGCTTTGGAGGAGCTGGGGGACGACCCCCTGCAGGGCCCGGAGTCCGCTGAGGAACTGTTCCTGCTCCGCCTCAGTGCCGGGGCGGAATTTCCACATGACGATATGGCAGATCATCGGACGGCCTCCCTCTTTACGTTCCGTTCTTTCGGTTGTAGGCCTCGATGCCAAGGCCCAGCAGCTGGATGGCCCGGGTCAGCTCCCTGGGCTGCGTGACGTAGGCGATGCGAATTTCGTTCCGGCCCTTGCCGGGTGTGGCGTAGAAGCCCTCGCCAGGGGCGTACATGACGGTTTCGCCCTGGTCCTCAAACTCCTGGAGGAGGAAGTACTGGAGCTTTTCCGCGTCGTCCACGGGGAGGGTGGCCATGACGTAGAACGCGCCCTCCGGGGAGCTGTGGGTGACGCCGGGGAGCTTGGACAGGGCCTCCACCAGCGCGTCCTTCCGGCGGCCGTACTCGTCCCGGACGGAGGCCAGATAGTCCGGCGTCATCGTCCGGTACAGCGCGGCGGCGCCGATCTGGTCCAGGGTGGCGGCGCAGAGGCGGCCCTGGCAGATCTTCATGGCCAATTCCATGAAGTGCCGGTTCCGGGAGATCAGCGCGCCCACCCGGGCGCCGCAGGAGGAGAAGCGCTTGGAGATGGAGTCGGTGACGATGACGTTTTCCGCCCCGTCCTCGTACTCCAGCAGGGAGCTGAGGGGCTCCCCGGAGTAGATGATCTCCCGGTAGACCTCGTCGCTGACCAGGAAGAGGCCGTGCTCCTTGCAGATCTCCAGCAGGAGGAGCTGCTCCTCCCGGGTGAGCACCGCGCCGGTGGGGTTGCCGGGGTTGGTGATCATGATGGCCTTGGTGCGGGGGGTGATGAGGGGTTCGATCTTCTCCCGGCGGGCGAAGCGGTAGCCCTCCTCCGCCGTGGTGGGGATGGGCACGATTTTTCCGCCGGTGACGCCGATGAAGGTGTCGTAATTGGGATAGAAGGGCTCGGGAATCAGGACCTCGTCCCCGTCGTCCAGGATGCAGGCGGCGGTGAGCTGGAGAGCCTCGCTTCCGCCGTAAGTGGACAGGATGTCCTCAAGGGCCAGGGACACGCCGAAGCTCTGGTAATAGCCCTGCACGGCCTCCAGGTATTCGTCCACGCCGCCGGCGGGAGCATAGGCCAGAACGGGATTCCGGAAGCCCCGCACGGCGTCAAAGAATGCCTGGGGGGTCTCCACGTCGGGCTGTCCGATGTTCAGATGGAGGACGCGCCGCCCGGCTGCCTCCGCCGCCACCACATAGGGGTGGAATTTCCGAATGGGGGAAAGGCTGCACGCCTCGCATTTGCTGGAAAACTTCATCCTTTTCGCCTCCTTGGGGCTTTGCATTTTTATGGTACGCAGACCGCGTATTTTTCTATTGTAGCACCTCCGCGGCCCATGTCAAACGCTTTTCCAAAAATCGTCGTTTTGCCCGATGGGGGCCGGGGGACCGGGGCGGGGCCTGGGCAAACTGCGCAAAGGGAAAGGGCCCGGCCGGGAGAAGGCCGGGCTTTTGCGGCGGAGATCCCCGAATCAACGGGCATTTTGGGAAACCCGGAGGAAAAAATTTCGAGAAGGTGGTTGACATTTTCAAATTGGTTATTATAATAGGTGCCAGCATGATAGAGGCGCGGACGTCAAGAGTACGCCTCCCCAAGGGACAGGCCCGGGGAGGAAGAAAGGGGCTTCCGCCGAGGTTTCGTCTGTCCCGGCCTGAGAGGGACGCGAAGCCGGGCCGCTGGAGAACATCCTGCGGACTGTCACTCCGTCTGGAGTGGAGCGCTGTCGTGGATTCAACCGGTTCGTGTGTGCGGTATGAAGTCATGACAAGCTGTCATGACTTCATTTTTCATTTAGGAGAGAGCATTATGAAGAACCTGAAAAAGCGGTTCCTGCCTCTGCTGGCGGTTATGCTGCTGCTGTGCGCAGCCATGACCGTCCCTGCCCTGGCGGCGGGGGAGGACCTCACCGAAGAGGCCGGGACCAAGTACATTGAGTGCGGCGACTGCGGCGCGTCGGGCGTCGTCCTGTCCGAGGACCTGGAGGCCGTCACCTGTGAGAGCTGCGGCGGCGTGGGCTATGTGGAGTCCCCCAGCAGCTTTTACAACAGCTTCTGGTCCCTGCTGCCTCCCATTATCGCCATCGCCCTGGCCCTGATCACCAAGGAGGTCTATTCCTCGTTGTTCCTGGGCATCCTGGTGGGCGGCCTGCTGTACTCCAACTTCGCCTTTGAGGCCACCATCCTCCATGTCTTCAACGACGGCATTGTGGCCTCCGTCACGGACAGCTACAACATGGGCATCCTGATCTTCCTGATCATCCTGGGCTCCATGGTGTGCCTGATGAACAAGGCGGGCGGCTCCGCCGCCTTCGGCCGCTGGGCCAAGGACCACATCAGGAGCCGCGTCGGGGCCCAGCTGGCCTCCGTGCTCCTGGGCGTGCTGATCTTCATTGACGACTATTTCAACTGCCTCACCGTGGGAAGCGTCATGCGGCCCATCACCGACAAGCACAACATCTCCCGGGCCAAGCTGGCCTACATCATCGACGCCACCGCCGCCCCGGTGTGCATCATCGCCCCCATCAGCTCCTGGGCCGCCGCCGTGGCGGGCTTCGCCGAGGACGGCCAAGGCTTCAACCTGTTCCTCCGGGCCATTCCCTACAACTACTACGCCCTGCTGACCATCGTCATGATGGTGGGCATGATCGTCATGAAGGCGGAGTTTGGCCCCATGGCGTGGTATGAGCGGAACGCCATTGAGAAGGGTGACCTCTTCTCCGGCTCCAATCCCTACGCCGGAGCGGAGGACGACGCGCCGGAGGACAAGGGCCGCGTGCTGGATCTGGTCCTCCCCGTGGTGGTCCTCATCATCTGCTGCGTCATCGGCATGATCTACTCCGGCGGCTTCTTCGACGGCGAGGGCTTCATCACCGCCTTCTCCAACTCCGACGCCTCCGTGGGCCTGATGCTGGGCAGTGCCTTCGCCCTGGTCTTCACCCTGGTGTATTACCTCATCCGCCGCTCCATGAGCTTCAAGGAGATGATGGGCTGCATTCCCGAGGGCTTCAAGGCCATGGTGCCCGCCATCATGATTCTCACCTTTGCCTGGAGCCTGAAGAACATGACGGACTCCCTGGGCGCGAAGTTCTTCGTCCGGGACTTCGTCCGGTCCTCCGCCGGCGGCCTCCAGATGATCCTGCCCCTCATTGTTTTTGCCATCGGCTGCCTGCTGGCCTTTGCCACCGGCACCTCCTGGGGCACCTTCGGCATCCTGATTCCCATCGTGCAGAACGTCTTCTCCATGGACAACCCCATGGCCATCGTCTGCATCTCCGCCTGCATGGCCGGCGCCGTCTGCGGCGACCACTGCTCCCCCATCTCCGATACCACCATCAT
>CAJTZL010000012.1 GCA_910583695.1 uncultured Oscillibacter sp. | reverse complement strand
CGGAATGCGTATTCTGTTCCTAGCGAATCACACCCAGCCGGTCCAGCCACCGCGCATGTTCCGTCCCGGTGGACATCAGGTAAATGCGGGTGGTTTCAATGGAGCTGTGGCCCAGCACATCCGCCAGCTTCACGATGTCCCGGCAGGCTCTGTAAAACAGCGTGGCGAACAGATGGCGCAGGTTATGGGGAAAGACCTTGGAGGGCTCCACACGGGCCTCCTCGCACAAGGACTTCATCTCCCACCAGATTTGTCTCCTGGACAGGCTTTTTCCGCCGTTGGTGAGGAAAATCTCCCCAGCGGCGGTCTTCTGTTTCCCGGCGTATTTCAGCAGCTTGCGGCACAGCTTCTGGGGCAGGAGAATAACGCGTATTTTACCCTTCATCCGCACCTCCGCCGTTCCCCGCCTGGCGGCCTCCACGGTAATATGCCGGAGCTCGGACACGCGGACGCCGGTGGCGCAGATGGTCTCCATCAGCAGCTCCAGACGCTCCCGCCCCTGGCTGCGGGCCGTTTCCAGCAGGCGGCTGAACTCCTCCCGGGACAGCTCCCGGGAGGACTCCCGGAAGGCCCGGCGCTGAATTTTCAGGAATTTAACCCGGCAATCCTCCCAGCCCAGAAATTGAAACAGGCTGTTGAGCGCCGAGAGTTTGGCGTTGACCGTCACCGGAGAGAGCCCCGTCTCCAAAAGACACTCCCGCCACGCCAGAACGGATTCCTTTGTCACCGCCTTGCGGCTCTGCCACGCCATGAAGGCCTCCGTGTCCCGCAGATATTTCTCCACCGTTGCCTCAGCGCGCTCCTCCCTCCTCAGGTGCTCCGCAAACGCCAGGGCCCACCCGGCGGTCAGGGTTCTTTGTTTCACCTTCGCATGCCTCCCGTTTGTCAAAAGATGCTGTTATTGTACCCGTCTATTCCCGGAATAAGCGGTTGCTTTTGTCTTGAGAGGCAAACTTTTTGGAGGCAGACTGGCCGGCGGCCGTTGGAACAGCCGCCGGGAGGCGGCGCACCGGAGTGGACGAATGGGCCGGAATCATAACCACCGGTCGTGCCGGTGGTTCCAAAAAGCGGGGCCTGGAAATCCAGGCCCCGCCATTTCTCGGTGGATGTGTATTTTAGGGTACCGTTCAAAGGGTTTGTCCCTTCGCGTTTCCGGGCGCACCGCGCCTTTTAGGCCTCCGCCCTGTTGACCCGGGCCTCGTTGTCCAGGTCCTCCTGGTCCTTGGGGATGGCGATGTTGAGGATGATGGCCAGCACCGCCGCCGGGACAATGCCGGAGCCGCCGAAGATCAGCTGCACCGGCTCCGGCAGGCCCGCCAGGGCCCCGGCCGTGGCCCCCAGGCCGAAGCCCAGACCCATGGCGATAGAGACAATGGTCACAACCCGGTTGGTGATGCCGAACTTGGTCAGGAGCTTGATACCGGACACGGCGATGGAGGCAAACATCATCACCGCCGCGCCGCCCAGCACGCTCTGGGGCATAATGGAAATCACCGCCGCCAGCTTGGGACTCAGCCCCGCCAGCACCAGGAACACCGCGCCGCAGGTCAGGGCCATGCGGTTGACCACCTTGGTCATGGTCACAAGCCCCACATTCTGGGAGAAGGAGGTGGTGGGCAGAGACGAGAACAGGGACGAGATGACGGAGCCCACACCGTCGCACACCACGCCGCCGGAGAGCTCCTTGGCGGTGGCCTCCCGGCCCATGCCGCCCTCCACGCAGCCAGAGATGTCTCCGATAGTCTCCACGGCCGTGACCAGGAACATGATCAGGATGGAGAGAATGGCGTGGACGTTGAAGGTGGGCTTCACCGGCAGAATCTGGGGAACGGAGATCCATTTGGCCTCACCGATCTTGGCCCAGTTGACATACCAGGAGGCGGTGAAGGCATTGCCTTCCGCGTCCACCAGCTCATGGGGCATCACAAAGCCCATGACGGAGGCCACAACATAGCCCACAATGATGCCGCAGAGGATGCAGGAGGTGGAGGTGATGCCCTTGGTAAAGTGCTTCAGCACCACGATGGCCGTCAGCACCAGAAGGCCCAGCAGAAGGTTGGGCAGGGACCCGAAATCCTTGGCCCCGCTGCCTCCGGCAAAGGAATTTACGCCCACGCTGATGAGGCTCAAGCCAATGGCCAGCACCACGCTGCCCGTGACCACCGGCGGGAAGAACTTCCGCAGGGGCCTGATAAAGAAGCCCAGGGCCGCCTCGCAGACGCCGCCTACCATGGCCGCGCCTATGATGGCGCTGTAGGCCACAATGCCGCCGCCCATGGCGGGGTTGGCCGCCACGCCTTTCATCACGCCCAGAAAGCCGGAGCTGGTGCCCATGATGATGGGCACCTGTCCGCCCACAGGGCCGATGGACCACAGCTGGATCAGGGTGATAATACCCGCCGCCAGCATGGCGTTTTGCAGCAGGGTCACATACAGGGCCGGTTCGCTGCTGCTGATGCCGCAGATGCCGCAGATAATCATGAGAGGCGTCAGGTTGCCCACAAACATGGCCAGCACATGCTGCATGCCCAGGGGGATGGCCTGCCGCAGGGGAATGCGCCCGTGAAATTCATAGGGACTGGTGTACTCCGCAGTGTTTTGCGCCGCTTCGTGTTTCTTCATTTCTCTTTCCTCCTCATTTGCTGTTCCCGCCGGCTCTGCCGGCGGAAGCATGCATGCCGTCATGTGATATTTACGGCACGGCTTGGTCGTTTCCTCCCTCTGCTGCTTGGTCCAATAGGCAGTCACCCCCCGGAAATACGCAAAAAAAGAGACCACAAAATTCGCTGTTCATAAATCAGGAACAACAAACCATGTAGCCTAAAAGCAGATCTATTATACCATGGGGGCCGCCCATTGTCAATCTCGAAATCGGATAGGGAGCCCGATCGTACATTGCGCATTTTTATAGGAGGAATGCGGGGCAGGGGCAGACCTGCGTGTCCGCCCCTAGGGGATAAAATCTTCGGACAGGGCATTCCCATCTGGTACAACGGACGGGTAAATGACGCAGGGAGGCAGGGCGGGCTTCCCCGCCTCCCTATGAAGACGCCCAGCCGGGTATGGACCGCAGGGATCAGGCCGGCACTGGGGACGCTTCTTCAAACCATCCCTTCACGTGACCGGATACAAACGCGATGGCGGGGCCCAGGCAAAAGCCTGTCACCAGCGTCGTCAAGCCCACTGCGGCTCCCATCAAAAAGCCCAGGGACAACAGCGACAAGTCCCATGCCATACGGACTGCCCGAGGGCTCAGCCGGGTGGTCCGCGCCGCAATCAGCTGAGGAACTGCGTCATAAGGCGCAACCCCCATGTCCACCACCATGTAAAAAGAGGCGGCTATCAGAAATACCACCATGCTGACGCCGAACAAAAAAATCCGCTCTGTCATGGAAAAGCCCATTGGAGGCATTTGCCGTTCTATCAGCCACATGAAGAAATCCGCAATGTACCCAAGACCCACCATATTGCCAATCGTACCCGCGCCGATGCGGGAAAGGTCCAGCCGTATAACCGGGAGGAACAAAAGCAGGTTGAACAGCAGCTGACAGGTGCCGAAGGAAAGCCCCGTCCGATTGGAAAGTCCCAGCGAAAAGGTCGAACCGGGGTCCGTGCCGAACCCTACCGTTTTGAACACCGCAACGCAAAGGCCAATGACCGTCAAGCTGACCGCCAGCACCGCCAGCCTCCGTCCCGCCCGGGGCCGCATGAACGCTGCGGCAAGAATTTCAGATTTCATAACTGCGCCTCTTTCCCTTTAAAACAAGTTCGCTTTGCATCGCTGGAAATTATACGCGCGGGTCCCCTCGCTGTCAATTTGGGAAAACGGCGATTTTGACTCACGGGAAGCGGCAGGGATTGAGGCGAATTGCCGACGGACCGGCGGACCGCTTTCCCCAGGCAAATAAACGGCAATCCCCTGCCCCCACCCGGCTATAAACCCGAAAGCGATGCCCTCATGAAGAGGGCGTCGCTTTCATGCTGTTCAATGGTCCGTGCGGACGCCGTGGCGTATCCCGCCGATGTCGTAGGGCGTGGTCTGGTATACGCAGTAATTCAGCCAGTTTCCATACAACAGGTGGGCGCAGGACCGCCAGCGTACCTGGGGCTCCCGGCTGGGGTCGTCCTGGGGAAAATAGTGCCGGGGAATCTGAATGTCCACTCCGGCGGCCACGTCCCGCTGGTACTCCTTTTTCAGCGTGTCCCGGTCATACTCCGCGTGTCCCATAAGGAACACCTGCCGCCCCAGGGCGGTCTTGGCGGCGTAGACCCCCGCCTCCGGGGAAGAGGCCATGATTTTCAGCTCCGGCACGGCCTCCATATCCTCCCGCCGGACGGTGGTATTCCGGGAGTGGGGAACCCAGAAGGAGTCGTCAAACCCCCGGAAGAGGATGAAGTTGGAGTCCTCCAGCGTGTGCTGAAACACGCCGAACAGCTTCTGGGGCAGGGCCCGCTTGGGGATGCCGTAGTGGTAATACAGCCCCGCCTGGGCCCCCCAGCAGATGTGGAGGGTGGAGTGGACGTTGCGCTTGCTCCACTCCATGATCTCGCAGAGCTCCGGCCAGTAGTCCACCTCCTCAAAAGGCAGGTGCTCCACCGGCGCGCCGGTGATGATCAGGCCGTCAAAGGTCCGGTTTTTCACCTCGGCAAAGGTCTTGTAGAAGGTCAGCATGTGCTGCTGGGAGGTATTCCGGGAGACGTGCCCGGAAGGGGCGATGAGCTCCAGCTCAATTTGCAGCGGCGTGTTGCCCAGAACCCGGGCCAGCTGGGTCTCCGTGTCCGCCTTGGTGGGCATCAGGTTCAGGAGCAGAATCTGCAGGGGCCGGATATCCTGGGTGATGGCCCGGGTCTCCGTCATTACAAAGATGTTCTCCTGCCGCAGGGTCCGGGTAGCGGGAAGCTGATCTGGTATCTTGATGGGCATGTCAGTTCACGGCCTCCAAAGCCTGACGGACGTCGTTGATCAGGTCCTCCTTACTCTCCAGGCCGCAGGACATGCGAACCAGGCCCGCGGGAACTCCGGCAGCGGCCAGCTGCGCGTCGTTCATCTGCCGGTGGGTGGAGCTGGCGGGATTCAGGCAGCAGGTCCGGGCATCCGCCACGTGGGTCTCAATGGCCGCCAGCTTCAATCTGCTCATAAAGATCCCGGCGGCCTCCCGCCCGCCCTTCAGCTCGAAGGACACCACGCCGCAGGAGCCCTTGGGCAGGTACTTCTGCGCCAGTGCATGGTACTTATCCCCGGGAAGGCCGCAGTAGTTCACATGGGACACCTTGGGATGCGCCGCCAGAAACTCCGCCACGGCCTGACCGTTTTCGCAGTGCCGCTCCATGCGGACATGCAGGCTCTCCAGCCCCAGATTCAGATAGAAGGCGCTCTGGGGAGACTGGGTGCAGCCGAAGTCCCGCATGAGCTGGGCGGTGCATTTGGTGATGAAGGCCCCGGCCTGACCGAACTTCTCCGCGTAGGTTATACCGTGATAGCTCTCATCCGGCGTGCAGAGGCCGGGGAATTTGTCCTTGTGGGCCATCCAGTCGAATTTCCCGGAATCCACCACGGCTCCGCCTACCGCCACGCCATGGCCGTCCATATATTTGGTGGTGGAGTGGGTCACGATGTCCGCGCCCCAGTCGAAGGGGCGGCATCCCACGGGGGTGGCAAAGGTATTGTCCACCACCAGAGGCACGCCGTGGGCATGGGCGGCGGCGGCAAACTTCTCAATATCCAGCACCGTCAGGGCGGGGTTGGCGATGGTCTCGCCAAACACGGCCTTGGTGTTGGGCCGGAAAGCGGCGTTCAGCTCTTCCTCCGTGCAGTCCGGCGGGACGAAAGTGGCCTCAATGCCCATTTTCGCCATGGTGACGGAAATCAGGTTGAAGGTGCCTCCGTAGATGGAGGAGGATGAAACGATGTGGTCCCCGCAGGAGGCGATGTTGAAGAGGGCGAAGAAGTTGGCCGCCTGACCGGAGGAGGTGAGCATGGCGGCGGTTCCGCCCTCCAGGGCGGCGATTTTCGCCGCCACGTAGTCGCAGGTGGGGTTCTGAAGGCGGGAGTAGAAATAGCCGCTGGCCTCCAGGTCAAAGAGCTTTCCCATATCCTCCGAGGTGGCATATTTGAAGGTGGTAGACTGGATAATGGGAATCTGCCGGGGTTCGCCGCTGCCGGGGGTGTAGCCCCCCTGTACGCAGATGGTTTCGGGATGATAGTTGTTCATGAATTGCGCTCCTTTCAGCCTTGGGACGAAAAACAGCTTCCGTCCCAAAGGAATTTCCTTTGAGACGAAAGCCGGTAAAGCCTCCGCGGTACCACTCAAATTGCGCCGGCCTCTCAGCCGGACGCCCCTCACAGGGCCCAACAGCCCCTTTGCCCTAACGCGGCGCACGGGACGCCCTACATTGTCGAACGTCCGGCTCAGGAGCCATAGGACCTGGGGACCATTCCTGCCGGCTCGCACCGCCCGCCGGCTCTCTGAAGGTCCGCATCCCCGTCCCTCTCCATCATCGCTTTGAGGAACATTATAAAAAGCGAAAGCGGTTTTGTCAACCGCAAATTTTTCCCCGGAGAGACCCCGGGCAAAAAAGCGCTTCCCTTTTCTAATTCGCCGCTTTCGCCAGATCGCAGTCCTTTGCCAAGGGACAGTCCTCGCACTTGGGACTCCGGGCTGTACAGGTATCCCGGCCAAAGAGGACCATCCTGTGGCAGAAGTTGTTGGACTCCCTGGGGGGCAGAACCTCCCGGAGCTGCTTTTCCACCTGGAGAGGGTCCTTGGAGCCGTCGGTCATCCCCAGGCGGCCGGTGATGCGGATGCAGTGGGTGTCGCAGACGTAGGCGGGCTGGCCGTAAATATCCCCCAGAATCAGGTTGGCGGTCTTCCGTCCCACGCCGGGGAGGCTGGTCAGCTCCTCCATGGTGCCGGGGACCCTGCCGCCAAAGTCCGCCAGCAGCCGCTGGGCGCAGAGGACCATGTCCTTGGCCTTGCCGTTGTAAAAGCCGCAGGAGTGTATGTACTCCCCCACCTCCTTGGGATCCGCCTCCGCAAAGCTCTCCAGCGTGGGGAAGCGGGCATAGAGGGCGGGAGTCACCTGGTTCACCCGGGCATCGGTGCACTGGGCGGAAAGCCGCACGGCGAAGAGGAGCTCATAGTCCTTCTCATACCGCAGGGAACACAATCCGTCGGGATAAATGCCCTTCAAGGTCTCAATAATGCGCTTTACAGCGGCTTTCGATTTCATGGCCTTCCCTCCCACATAGTTTTATGAAGTCTTTTATAGTTTATTTTATAATGTTGTTCGGTAGGTTTCCGCTGCGTCCAGCAGCTCCCCGGCGCTCTCCAGCAGGGCGTCCGTCACCTTGGAGCCGCCGGTGATCCGGGCCAGCTCCGCCTTCCGGCGCTCCCGGTCCAGGAGGACCACATGGGTGTAGGTCCGGCCCTTGGCCTCCCCTTTCTCCACGGAGAAATGGGTATCCGCCATGGCGGCCAGCTGGGGCAGATGAGTGACGCAGAGGACCTGCTTCCGGCGGCTGACCTGAGCCAGCTTCTCCGCCACTTTCTGGGCCGCCCGTCCGGAAACGCCGGTATCCACCTCGTCAAAGACCAGGGTGCCTACAGCCTCCTGCTCCGCAAGAACGTTCTTCAAGGCCAGCATGATGCGGGCCAGCTCGCCGCCGGAGGCGATTTTGGCGATGGGCTTCAGGTCCTCCCCGGCGTTGGCGGACATGAGGAAGCGGACCACGTCGCAGCCGTCGGGCCCGGGGTCCTTTGCTGCGAAGTCGATGGCAAACCGGACCCGGTTCATGTCCAGATCCCGGAGCTCCTTCTGAATGCGGGCCTCCAGGGCCGCCGCCGCCTGCTTCCGGGCCTGCGTCAGGGTCTTCCCCGCCGTCTGGACGGCCTTCTCCGCCTTGCTCAGCTTCTTCTCCAGGAGAAGCAGCGTGTCGCCCGCCGTTTCAATGGCGTCCAGCTCCGCCCGGCGCTGGTCCAGGTAGGCCAGCATTTCCTCCACCGTGGCTCCATATTTCTTTTTCAGCCGGTAGAGCTGGTCCGCCCGGCTCTCCGCTGCGTCCAGCTCCTCCGGGGAAAAATCGAAGGCTCCCCGCAGATCCCGGATGGTCTCCGCCAGATCATAAGCCTCGCTCCGCAGGGCTCCCAGACGCTTCCAGGCCTCCTCCAGCTCTTCGCCCAGGCTCCGCACGCCGGACAGGGCCTCCTCCGCGTCCCGGAGCTGGTTCACTGCTCCGGCGGCCTCGTCGTCCCCGGAGAGGCAGTAGTCCGCGCCGGAGAGAGCGGAAAGGTACTTTTCCCCGTTGCGCAGAAGGTTCCGCCGGGCCTCCAGCTCCTCCTCCTCGCCGGAGCGAAGCTCCGCCCGTTCCAGCTCCCCGATCTGGAAGCGGAGGCTGTCCACCTTCCGGGCCTTCTCCGCCTCATCCATCTGGAGGGCTTTGATCTGGTCCCGGAGGTCCGAGAGTACGGCGTAGGCCGATTGGTAGGCCCCCAAACGCTCCTCCGTCCTGCCGAAGCGGTCCAGATAGGCCCCGTGGAGTTCCTCGTCCAGAAGCTGAGCCCCGTCGTGCTGGCCGTGGATGTTCAGCAGCTCCCCGCCGATCTGCCGGAGCTGGGCCACAGTGATGGGGCGGCCGTTGACCCGGCAGGCATTCTTCCCTTCGCCGGAAATCTCTCGCTGGAGGAGCAGCTTCCCGTCCTCGTCCGGGGCCAGCCCGTTCTCCCGGAGACCCGGCAGGTCCGCCGGGACGGCGGAGAACTCCGCGCTGACAAAGGCCTTGGCGGCTCCGGTGCGGATGAGGTCCCGGGAGGTCCGTCCCCCCAGAACGGCACCCATGGCGTCAATGACGATGGATTTCCCCGCGCCGGTCTCGCCCGTGAGCGCATTGAAGCCCGGGCGGAACTGAATGTCCGCTTCCTCGATAACCGCAATATTTTCGATGTGCAGAAGCTCCAGCATGGCAGCGCCTCCTCTACAGCATGTCCTTGATCTCTTGACACAAAAGCTCTGCCGCCTCCGTGTTCCGCATCACCAGCAAAGCCGTGTCGTCCCCCGCCAGGGAGCCTACAATATCGTTCATATCCATGTTGTCCAGGGCGGAGCAGGCCCCGTTGGCCAGCCCCGGCATGGTCTTCACCACCACGATGTTCTGGGCATAGTCGATGCTGACAATGCACTCCCGGAAGATGGTCCGCAGCTTCGCCGCCACGTTCAGCGTCGTCCGGTTGCCGGAGACGGCGTACTTGTAGACCCCATGGCCCACCGGCTCCTTCATGAGGTGGAGCTGCTTGATGTCCCGGGAAATGGTAGCCTGGGTACACCGGAGCCCCCGGGCCTGGAGGCGGGTCAGCAACTGCTCCTGGGTCTCGATGTTCTCCTGCGCGATGATTTCCAGAATCATGGCCTGCCGGTCGTTTTTCATGTGTCCATTCCCCCTGGAAGCATTTTTTGCGCGAAGATCTCGCAGAAGCTCCGCTCCGTCAGCCGCACCAGACGGGTCACATACCGGGAGCGGCGAATCTGAATCTTGTCGTCCGCCCGCAGGGCGAAGGCCCGGCTCTCATCCACAAAGAGGTACACCGGTTTCCGCCCGTTCCGCTCCAGCTCCACCGTCAGCGTGTGCTCCGGACTGAGGACGTAGGAGGAAAAGCGCATATTGTGGATGCAGATGGGACAGACCACCATGGTCTGGGCCACTGGCTCCACCACCGGCCCGCCGGCGGAGAGGGAGTAGGCCGTGGACCCCGTGGGGGTGGCGACGATGACGCCGTCCCCGGCGATATCCGCCAGATGCCGCCCGTCGGAAGAAATCTTCAAATGGATGACGTGGGAGATGGGGCCCTCCCGGATGACGGCCTCGTTGAGCCCCAGATTCGTATAAATCTGCCGCCCCTCCCGGAAGACGGAGACATCCAGCATCATCCGCTGTTCCAGCTCAAACTGCCAGTCCTTGAGCTTCCGGAGCTGTTCCAGCTCGGAGGCCTCCAGCTCCGCGACAAACCCAAGTCCCCCCATGTTCACGCCCAGCACCGGCATCTTGTGCAGAGCCGCCAGCTTGGCCAGATGCAGGATGGTCCCGTCCCCGCCGAAGGTGATCAGCAGGTCCGCTCCCCGGAGCTCCTGGGGCAGGGGCAGTACGTCGTAGTCGGCAAAGGCCCCCTCCTTCCGGTCCCGGAAGGGGGAGCAGACCACCGTCTGGAAGCCCATCTGGCGGAGAATGGCCTCCGCCGCCCGGGTGGTCTTCATGCCCTGATCCCGGTTGGGGTTGGGGCACAGAATAATCTTCTTGGGGTTCATAGGGCGTTCTCCCCCTCTTCATGTTCCTTCAAGGCCCGGTGGGATTCCTCCACCAGGGCCTTCAGATCCGGCTCCGGGGCGGACCCGCCGCCCTTTTGCAGGAAGCCCAGATACTCAATGTTCCCCTCCGGTCCACGGATGGGGGAATAGGTCAGGCCCAGCACCGTCAGCCCCGCCTCTCCGGCGTGAGTCAGATAGCGCTCCAGGACCTCCAGGTGAACGGCGGGGTCCCGGACCACACCCTTCTTCCCCACCTTCTCCCGGCCCGCCTCAAACTGGGGCTTCACCAGGGAGACCACCTGTCCCCCCTCTTTCAGCAGCGCCGCCAGGGGCGGCAGAATCAGTTTCAGGGAGATGAAGCTCACATCCACCGAGGCAAAGGCCAGTGCCTCCGGCACCTGCTCCCGGCTGAGATACCGGGCGTTGGTCCGCTCCAGACAGACCACCCGGGGATCGTTCCGGAGCTTCCAGGCCAATTGGCCCCGGCCCACGTCCACGGCGTAGACCTTTGCCGCGCCGTTTTGGAGCATGCAGTCCGTGAAGCCCCCGGTGGAGGCTCCGACGTCCGCGCAGACGGCCCCCTCCAGGCGGATGGGGAACGCCTTCATAGCCTTCTCCAGCTTCAGCCCGCCCCGGCTGACATAGGGGAGCTTGTCCCCCCGGATTTCTACCGCCGCCCCGGCAGGGACCGCCATGCCCGGCTTGTCCGCCTTCCGGCCGTCCACATACACCACGCCGCTCATGATCACGGCCTGGGCCCGCTGGCGGGTCTCCTCCAGTCCCCGCTCCACCAGGAGCAGGTCCAGTCTCATCTTCTCGTTCATAGCGCCTCCTCCACCGCCGCGGCAACGGCGGCGGCGTCCAGGCCGAACCGCTCCTCCAGCTGAGGAACGCTGCCCTCCGGGGCGAAGGTCCGGCCCAGGTTCTTCAAGATCAGCTTCCGGGGGGCCCGGCCCTCCTCCGCCAGAATGGCGGCGATCCGCTGGCCCACACAGCCCGCGCCGAAGCAGTCCTCCAGCACCAGCAGAATGTCCGTTTCCCGGAAAAAGTCCGCCAGAAGCGCCCCATCCAGCGGGGCAATCTGGTTCAGCTTCAAGACCTCCGCCTCAATGCCCCGTTTCTCCAGGAGGGCCGCCGCCGCCAGCACCCGGTTCACCAGAACGCCATAGGCCAGCAGCGTGACATTCTTCCCCGCCCGGAGGCGGACCAGAGGCTCCTCCGCGGCGTCCTCCCGGTAGGCCCCCTCCCCTCCCCGGGGATAGCGCACCGCCACGGGGCCGGTGAGCTCAAAGAGGGCCCTCCTCAGCATGTGCCGGAGCTCCGCAAAGCTGGCGGGGCAGAGGACGGTATAGCCCGGCAGAGCCGGGAGGAACAGCGGGTCAAAGCAGCCGTGGTGAGTCTCCCCGTCGGCTCCCACCAAGCCCGCCCGGTCCACGCCCAGGACCACGTGGAGACGCTCCAGGGCCACGTCGTGGATGAGCATGTCATAGCCTCTTTGCAAAAAGGTGGAGTACACGGCAAAAACCGGCAGCAGGCCCTGGGCCGCCATGCCAGCCGCCATGGAGACCCCATGCCCCTCGGCGATGCCCACATCGAAAAAGCGGCCCGGGAAGGTCTTGGCAAAGCCGGAGAGGCCCGTTCCGTCGGCCATGGCGGCGGTGACGGCGCAGACCCGGGAATCCTCCCGGGCAAGGTCCGTCAGCGCCTTGCCGAAGACGGAGGAAAAGCTCTCCTCCCCCGCCTTGTTCAGAAGGCCGCTCTCAGGGTCGAAGGGCCCCACGCCGTGGTACATGTCCGGGTTCCGCTCCGCAAAGGAACAGCCCCTGCCCTTGACGGTGTTCACATGGACCACAACCGGGCAGTCCAGCTCCCGGGCCCAGCTCAGGGTGTCGCAGAGCCGGGGCAGATCGTGTCCGTCCACGGGACCCAGGTAGGTGAAGCCCATGTCCTCAAACAGGGTGCTCCCGGGGAAGAGGCTCCTCTTCAAAGAGCTCTTCACCCGGTGGTTGAAGCGGTACAGGGGGTTTTTCATAGGCCGGGAGCCGAAGAGGCTTCGGTACCACTTCTTGAAATGGTAATACCCGGGCCGGGACCGGAGCCGGGCCAAATGGGAAGGCATGGCCCCCACATTGGGGTTGATGGACATTCCGTTGTCGTTCAGAATCACGATCAGGGGCTCACCGGAGGCCCCGGCGTTGTTCAGCCCCTCGTAGGCCAGCCCCCCGGTAAGGGCGCCGTCGCCGATGAGGACCAGGACGCGGTAGTCCTCTCCCCCCAGGGTCCGGGCCCGGGCCATGCCCAGGGCTACGGAGACGGAGTTGGAGGCATGCCCGGCGATGAAGGCGTCGTGGACGCTCTCATGGGGCTTGGGGAAGCCGGAGAGGCCGTCCAGCCGGCGGAGAGTGTCGAACCGCTCCCGGCGGCCCGTCAGCATCTTATGGACGTAGCACTGGTGCCCCACGTCGAAGACCAGCCGGTCCCGCTCCGTGTCGAAACATCGGTGGATGGCCACCGTCAGCTCCACCGCCCCCAGGTTGGAGGCCAGATGCCCCCCGGTTTGGGAGACGCTTTTTACAAGAAACTCCCTCAGCTCCTGGCAGAGCTGGGGGAGCTGGCCCTCCGGCAGCGCCCGGACGTCGGCGGGAGAGTGGATGGAATCCAACAGCATAGCTTCTCCTCTCAATGGTGGAACAGGTACAAAAACCGCCCGGCCCAGTAGACCACCTGGGTGCTCTTCTTAATAGCCACGGTCTTGCCCAGGGCCTTTCCCCCGATGGTCAGGCCGGAAACCAAGGCCGTGACGGCCACGGAGATCAGCACCGTCCGCAAACTCAGCGCCCGCTGGAGCTGGGTGACGATCACCGCCCCCGTGGCGCCGCTGACGATGCCGCAGATATCCCCCACCACGTCGTTGCAGACGCTGGAGACCCGCCCTGCGTTCCGCAGCAGCATCAGTGACTGCCTGGCTCCCTTCTCCTTGTGGGAGGCCATGGCGTGAAAGGGCTTGGGGTCCGCCGCCGTGACGGCCACACCCACGATGTCAAATACGATGCCCAGGCCGATGAACAGGGCCAGCATCAAAAGGGCGGCGGTCACGCCCGCGCCCTCCAGCATCGACTCCGACGCCAGACTCAGCACGGCGGAGAGGACCACCGCCATCAAAAAGACCGTAAGGGCCCAACGATATGGGGAAGGGGCCTTTCCCTTCTGCTGCTTTTTCAAAGGAACCTCCCGAAGGGCCGCCGTGGGCGGCCTCTTATGTTTTTAGAGCTAAGCCGGCGGCGGCAGAAAAAGTAAATCTTACGGCTTAGGTACGGGTTGGATTTCCCCGGAGCACACCTCTCGTTGCCGATGGAGGCGGTTTCCCGTTCGGCGCTCCGGCGCGGTGTTGCCTTTCCGTGCTACCCGATTGCCACTTAGTCCGCACTGCAATCCTTTTTCTGCCCCGTCAGGACAGCCTAGGTGATTTCCACCACAGTCCGTCCGCTTCTTTAGCCTCTTTTGCAAAACGGGTTTCAAAGAGCGATCATGAAGCCGCCCTGGCCGGGGCTTCCTCATGTAGTTCCCTGATCCACCCGCCCCACTCAAGGCAGGCTACGGCTGCACACAGCGTTACGGCCCCGAAAGACCGATGCACCGCATTGCAGGTTCACAATCTGTTTCGTACGCGGGCCGGAATTACCACAGTGGGAGTACGTCCGCGCACAAGAACAGGTCTCCACGGAAACAGGGTCGGATAAACCATGCCATTGGAAAACGCCCTGAGTCCGCAAGCGTACCAAGGTACGCTTCCCCCCAGCACCCACCCAAAACTGGGCGTATCAAGCAGGCACCACGGGTTTCATCGATGTGCCCTTCAGAGGATTTTTAGGCCCTCCCTAGGAAACGGCAGATCTGACTAGAATACTGCGCCGCCGCTTAGCGGGGAATAGTATAGCACAGACGGGGAAAATATGCAAGATATACGGTATATGAAATTTTTCTGAACGGCCCTTTAGCGGCCCCGCCTTCCGGAGCGGCCGGAGCCCTCCCCCATCCGCCGCCAAAGGCCCGCGGGCCTCATGCGCCGGAGGGGCCGCTATTTTTCCCAGAGGGGCGCCAGATGCTCGTTGGCCCAGACCACCTGGTTCCGGCCCCGCTTCTTCGCATCGTAGAGCATGGTGTCGGCGATCTGCAAATAAAACCCATAGGAGCTTTTCGCCGGGGGCACCACGGTAACGCCCCCGATGCTGGCCGTGACCCATTGGGAGACGGAGGGCTCATGGGGAATGCGGAGGTCCTCAATCGCCTGCCGGATCCTTTTCAAATGGGCAAAGATCTTTTCCGAGGAATCTCCCAGGACCAGCGCCACAAACTCCTCTCCGCCATACCGGGCAAGAAAATCCGTGCCCCGGTGCAGATGAGAGGCCGCCGTTTCCGCGACGGCGGCAATCACCTTATCTCCGGCGGGATGGCCGAAGGCGTCGTTGTAGGCCTTGAAATGGTCGATGTCAAACATGCAGATGGAAAACGGAACCTGCAGACGGACGGCCTCCTGCCACTTCATCAGGCTGTAGTGCTCATACCTGCGCCGGTTTGCAACTCCGGTCAGCTGATCGGTCAGGGACTGCCGCTCCGCCTGACGGCGGAAATTATACAGTTTGATGTGCGTGTTGACCCTGGCCTTCACCACCAGGGAATGGAAGGGTTTTGTGATATAGTCCACCGCTCCCAGGACCAGCCCGTGCTGTTCGTTTTCCACATCGGAAAGGCTGGTAATCAAAATCACCGGGATGCTTTGGGTGATGACCTCCTCCTGGAGCTTTTTCAGCAGCGTAAAGCCGTCCATCCCGGGCATCACCACATCCAGCAGAACCAGAGAAACATTCTCGCTGTTCACGCGGCGCAGTCCGTCCTCCGCCGTCTGGGCAATGGACACGTCGTACTCGTCTTCCAGGATGGACTTCAGCTGGGCCGCCTGTACGGCGCTGTCGTCCACAATCAGAATCTTTTCCATATTCGCACCTCTAACCTCTTTGTTTTCGTTCCTCCCGCCCGCCTTGAAGCGGGACGGCGCTCCCTGGAAAGCCGAAGACCGCATCTCCCGGCGAAGCGTATTTTCCTCCGCCCGGGCCTCAGGTCAGGAAGCGCCTTGCCACGCAAAAAGTAAATGTTTATTTACTTCAGGGCTGAAAAAGAACCCTTGCGGGCAGAACAAACAGCATTATGAATAAACATTTATTTTTAGGACGTCAAAAACGAACCGCCCTTCAGCGGTGCGTTTTCATTCGCATTTTTTCTTTTTAGGTTTTTCCGGTTTCAGATAGCCGCTCAGGCCGGTGGTCAGCAATTGAAACACCGTGTCTTCCGTCTCCTGATTGTTAGGGAGCACCCCCTCCACCACGTATTTCGCGTACATCACCGTGGAGGTCAGGACATGGAGCCACAGCAGGTCCTGGTTCATCCTGTCCAGGCTGGGAAACACCTTCTTGAAGATGTTGACCATGCCGATGAAGGTCTTGAAATAGGTCACGTCCCGGCTTTTATCGTACTTGGGGAAAAAGGTGCTGTCCCGGAAGCGGTGATAGAATACGGTCTCATCCGGGTGCGCCGTCCAAAACCGGAAATAGGGCAGCCACAATCCCTTTACCGCTCCCATGGGATCGGTGAGCATGGACAGAGGGTTGACCTTCAGATGCTCAAAAATCGCCGCCGCCTGTTTGTCCACGTAAGTGAAGCACTCCACGATCAGCTGCTCTTTCCCGTCGAAATAGCGGTAAATCGCCCCGGGGGAGATGCTCGCCAGCTCACTGACATTCTGGATGCGCACGCCCTCCAGGCCATACTGCCGCACGGCCTTCATCGCAGCGAAGATGATGCGGGTTTTGGTGTCATCCAGCGTGACCACTCCCCCCTCTAAATAACCCTCCGTGCCGCTTGAGGATTTATTATATCTCAATCCAGGTCTTTTGACAATACCCTTTTTACGCGGGGCGCCTTCTTTCGCGCATTTTACAGGAGGCTTGGGAAGCAGGAGCAGCCTGCACCTTCTGTCGAAAGCGCAGGGGCCCCGGGAGAGGGGCGGACGCTCCAGGCGCTCCGGCCGGGATTTGCACCGGGAGGACCGGTTCAGCCGTCTCGTTTCCGCCGGTCCTCTCGCAGAGCCTTGATCTCCGCCGCCGTCAGATACCGCCATTTCCCCGGCGGCAGGCTCCCCAAGGTCAGCGTGTGCTCCCGCACCCGGCGGAGGCGCTTGACCTCCAGGCCGCAGGCGGCGCACATGCGGCGGACCTGACGGTTTTTCCCCTGGCGGATCGTAACCGCCAGCTTTGCCGTATCCCCTTCCTGCCGGAGGGTCTCCGTCCGGGCGGGGCGAATGGGCTCCTTTTCCAGATCCCGAAGGCGGGAAAGGCGCTCCGCCGCTCCCTCCACCGGGCCCCGGACCCAGACGTGGTAGGTCTTCTCTACCTCCCCGCTGGGATGGGCCAGACGCCGGGCCAGCTCCCCGTCGTTGGTCAGCAGCAGCAGCCCCTCGGAGTCCAGGTCCAGACGGCCCACCGGATACACCCGGACGCCGCAGTCCACCACCAGCTCCGCCACGGTCCTCCGGCCCTTTTCGTCGGAGAGGGTGGTGACATAGCCCCGTGGCTTGTTCAAAAGGAGATACACCGGCTCCGCCCGCCTGGGCAGGGGACGGCCGTCCAGGCGGACGTCGTCCCGGTCCGGGTCGGCCTTGGCTCCCAGCCGGGCGGTCTCGCCGTTCACCGTCACCCGGCCCGCCTCTATGTACCCCTCCGCCGTCCGCCGGGAGCAAACCCCGGCGGCGGAGAGGAGCTTTTGCAGTCGTTCTTCCATCGCACTTCACCTGTACTTCCGCAGGACCGTCATGGCGGTCTCCGTCTCCAGCTCCAGGGGAGCCTTGCCGGAATCCGCCCCGGCGGCTCCCTCCGAAAGCGTGTAATCCTTTCCGGCAAGAAGGGCAACCCGGCCCACCTCTCTGCCGTTCAGGGTAAACACTGCCTCCCCCACCCGGGTCCCCGCCCGGAGGGGCGCGGCCAGCTCCCGGTCCAGCTCCAGGCCGGTCTCCAGGGTCTCCCCCTGGGCCAGGGGCCAGGCGAAGCTGTCCGCCGCCAGGAGGGAAATCCCGTCTTTTTGGGTCAGCTCATGGCCCAGCTGCGCCATCCGCTTCGCCGGAAAGGCGGAAAACCCGTAGTCGTAGAGGCTCTGGTGGTCCGCCCAGTCGTTGCCGTCCTGGAGGGTCACGGCGATGAGCCGCTGGCCGTTCCGCTCCGCGCAGCTCACCAGGGTCCGACCCGCCGCCCGGGTATAGCCGGTTTTCAGGCCAAGGCATCCGTCCACGAGCTGCAGCAGCTTGTTGTGGTTTGTCATGGTCCGCCCGGCAATGCTCACCGTCCGGGTGGAGGCGATGCGGACCAGCGTCTCGTTTCCCATGGCCGCCCGAGCCAGGAGGGCCATGTCATGGGCGGTGGAGTAGTGCGCCTCGTCATCCAGGCCGTTGGGGTTTGCGAAGGAGGAATCCTCCATTCCCAATTCCATTGCCGTCTCGTTCATCCGCTCCACAAAGCCCTCCACGCTGCCCCCCACATGCTCCGCCACCGCCACGGCGGCGTCGTTTCCGGAGCAGAGGAGCAGGCCGTAGAGCAACGTCTCCAGGGTCAGCTCCTCCCCTTCCTTCAGGTACATGGAGGAGCCCTCCGTGTAAGCGGCCTCCCGGCTCACCCTCACCGTGTCCGACAGCTTTCCGTCCCGAATGGCCACCAGAGCCGTCAGAATCTTCGTGGTGCTGGCAATCAGCATCCGGGCTCCGGCGTTCCGCTCGTAGAGCACCCGGCCGCTGTCCATGTCCATCAAAACGGCGGCGGAGGCGGAGACCTCCACCGCCTCCGCCCGGCCCGTCAACAGGCAGGCCAGGGCCAGCAGCAGCGCCCCGGCCCGCCGGAGGGGAAAAGTTTTAGGCAAGCGTCATCACTCCGTTCGTCAGCAGTCAAGTGATGTTAGTATGTCCAGGTCAGACGGTTTCTTGCTCCTTCTCCGCCTTTTTCTTGTCCAGAAATTTTTCCGCCTTGTCCATCAGGTCCGGCGCCATCTCCACGATGCGGTCCAGGGTGGTCACAGGAGGCGCCGCCACCGGCAGGACCCGGGTCACGCCGTCCTTGATGGTCAGGAAGGCCACGGGGTCGATCTTCACTCCCGCGCCGCCGCCGCCGCCGAAGCCCCTGGGCTGCGCCTTTCCATAGTCCCCGCCGCCGCTGCCGAAGCCGAAGCTGACCCGGGAAATGGGAATCAGGGTCACACCGTCGGGGGTGTGGATGGGCTGGCCCACAATCGTGTTGGTGTCCGCCAGCTCGTGGACCTTCTCAATCGTGGAGCGCATCAGCTCGCTGACCGGGTTCTTTTTGTCCATCGTGTTGTCCATCTTGTACGTCCTTTCTTCTGCCGTCCGTTTTTATCAAGTCCGTTTCCGTTCAAGCGTGTCTATGCGGCCGGATTTTCCGTTGGCGGCTCCTCCGGCGGAGGATTCTTTCCGGCCTTCTTCTCCGGCTTCGGAGGCCGGGTCCTGCACCGCTTCCGCCAGCGCAGAAACCAGCCCAGGGCCGGGAAGGCCATGCCAAAGCCCGCCGCCAGCAGGGTTCCAATCCGGAGGGTGACGCCGATCTCCCCCTCCGCCGCCGCAGCTGGGGCGTTGAAGTCCACGCCGGTGTGAATGTACGGGTCCCGGATGTCCAGCAGCCGCTCCAGCAGGGGCATCCCCGTCCAGACGGCGGCCTGGAGCTCTCCGTAAAGCTGGGCCGCGGCGGCGGGGTCCTCCTGGCCTCCCAGCTCCAAAGAGAGCCGCAGGGGCTTTACGCGTATCCCCCGGCGGGTCCGGCGCAGGGCCCGTTTCAGCGGCGGGAACAGCGTTTGAAGGGCGTCCTTCCCGTCCTCCAGGGTGAAGGAGAGCCTGGGTTTCGGCTTTTTCGGCTCTTTCTCTTTCTTCTCCTTGGGAGGCTTTTCTTCTTTCGGCTTCTTCGGCTTTTTGGGTCCGGCGGGAAGGATATGTACCCGCAGGAGGCCGAATTTCACGTCCAGGCGGAGGTCCCCCCCGCCAAAGGCCGCCCAGACGCCCACCCGGGTCCGGCAGAGCAGGGCGGTCAGCAGTAGGATAACCGCCAAAATCCATAGCCATACCACAGGCGGCGCCTCCTTTCCTTATTCCGTCTCCTCCTGGGAGGACATGATCTCTCCGTTTTCCCCCAGGCGCATCTGGCCGTCGGTCTCCGGGTCCAGGGGGTCCTCCTCCCCGGAGGGCTCCGTCAGCTCCGGCAGGTCCTCCAGGCTGCTGAGGTGAAAGGCTCGGAGAAACTGTTTGGTGGTTCGGTACAGCCGGGGCCTCCCCGGGACCTGCAGCCGCCCACACTCTTCAATGAGGTCCCGGTTGAGAAGCAGGCTCATGGTATAGGAGCTGTCCACGCCCCGAATCTGATCCACATAAGCCCGGGTGGTGGGTTGGTAATAGGCAATAATTGTCAGGGCCTCCAGGGCCGGCTGGCTGAGCTTGGAGGGCTTCCGGACCTCCAGGGCCCGGTGCACCGCGCCAGCGAACTCCGGGGCGGAGCAAAGCTGCCAGCAGTCGTCCATCCGGACCAGCCGAATGCCCCGCTGGTCAAAGGCGTAATGATCACCCAGGTCCTTCAGCGCCCGCTCCACGGCGGGACGGGCCAGCTCCAGGGCGGCACAGAGGCGCTTTATCTGCATGGGCTCGCCGGAGGCGAACAAGATCGCCTCTACGGCGGATTCGATTTCCTTTCTCTCCATGGGGCCTCCTTAGGTTTCCTCCGCCTGGGCGGCGAGATGCTCCGGCGGGTCTCCCACCTGACGGACGGTGCATTCCGACTCTGAGCCCGTCAATTGCAGCACGTGGGACCGGCAGAGCTCCAGCACCGCCAGGAAGGTCGCCACCACCTCGCTGCGGCTCCGGCTCCCGCGAAAGAGCTGGAGGAAGCGGGTGACGGTCCCGTCTTTCAAGCGGCGCAGAATGTCCAGGGCCTTCCGCTCCACTGGGTAGGGCTCGTACTGGGCGATTTCTTGAAAGGCCGCCTTGGGAGGCGGCAGCTTCCGTTCCGCCCTTGCCTGGAGCTCCCGCATAGCCCGCAGAAGGTCCTGGGGCTGGTGGTCATACGCAATCTCCCCGGGCTTCAGAGGCTCCGGCCCCCGGACACAGACGCTCCGCCCGAACTCACCCAGGGGGGCCAGCTTCTCCCCCATGGCCTTCACATAGGCGTAGCTCTCCCCCCGGCGGCGTTCCTCCAGGGATTGAATCAGGGCCTCCATTTCGCTCTTGGCCTCCTCGTCCTCTATGGAAAGGAGCATCCGGGTTTTGAGGTACACCAGATGGGAGGCCATGGCGGCAAACTCGCTGGCCACCTCCAGGTCCAGCTGCTGACGGCGGTCCAGCCAGCTTAAATACTGGTCGCAGATCAGGGAGATGGAGATGTCCTGGATCTCCATCTTGTTCTTTCCCAGCAAAAATAAGATCAAATCCAGAGGGCCCTCGAAGTCCTGCAGCTCCTCCGTCCGGGAGTGGACCACCTTTTCCAGTTTGAATACGGGACTTTCCAAAGACACCTCCCACCGCGCCGGAACCGTCCCGGGCGGATTTAGAAAAACAGCTCGAACAAGAAGCGGTAAACCTCCAGGATCGCCCCGCTGATCAGGTCCCCCGTGACGCCGAACCAGCTCAGGGCCAGCAGCAGGAACATGCCGTAGCGCTCATAGCGCATCAGGCCGAAGTAGGCTCGGTCCGGCAGAAAGGCTCCCAGCACCTTGCTCCCGTCCAGAGGCGGAACGGGCAGCAGGTTAAAAAGCCCCAGGCCGACGGACAGCGGGGCCAGCGTGTAAAGCAGGAACTGGAAGAGGAACACCCGGGGCCCCATCGGCATCCAGGTTCCGCGAACATAAATCTCCCGGCTGAGAAACACCGCCAGCAGAGCCAGCAGCAAATTGGAAACCGGCCCCGCCAGGGCGGTGAGGGCCATGCCCTGCTTGGGCCTTTTAAAATACCGGGGATCCACCGGCACGGGCCTGGCCCAGCCGAAGCCCACCGCCAGCATCATGGCAAGGCCCAGCCAGTCGATGTGCCGCAAAGGATTCAGGCTCAGGCGATGGCGGTCCCGGGCCGTGGGGTCCCCCAGGGCATAGGCCGCCAGACCGTGGCAGGTCTCGTGGACCGTCAGGCAGAGGAGGACGGCCAGGACCCGTGTCACCGTGGTTTCCAGCCAGTTCCAGTCAATGGAGCGGATAAGGCCGCCGAAATCCATGGTCCTCCCCCTTTCATAGTTGTTTCATTATAGCAGTTCCCGGGAGGAAATACAAGGGAAACCGCGAAAAAGGCCCGCCAAAAGAGGCGGGCCCCGGGTCAAATATTTTTCTTGATGGTGTTGATGGCTCCCTTTTCCAACCGGGAGACCTGGGCCTGGGAGATGCCCACTTCGGCGGAGACCTCCATTTGGGTCTTCCCCTCGTAGAACCGGAGGGACAGGATGCGCCGCTCCCGGTCGTCCAGGCGTTTCAGGGCGTCTTTCAGGGCGATGCGGTCCGTCCAGTGCTCGTCGGTGTTCTGGGTGTCCCGGACCTGGTCCATGACGCACAGGGCGTCTCCGCCGTCGGAGTACACCGGCTCGTAGAGGGACACCGGATCTACGATGGCGTCCATGGCGAAAACCACGTCCTCCCGGGGGATGTCCAGCTCCTTGGCGATCTGCTCCACCGTGGGCTCCCGCTGAGTCTCGGAGATCAGCCGCTCCCGGACCTGGAGGACCCGGTAGGCCGTGTCCCGCATGGACCGGGAAACACGGATGGCGCTGTTGTCCCGGAGGTAGCGGCGAATCTCACCGATGATCATAGGCACGCCGTAGGTGGAAAATTTCACCGGCTGGTTGATGTCGAAGTTGTCGATGGCCTTGATGAGCCCCACGCAGCCCACCTGGAAGAGATCGTCCACATTTTCCCCCCGGTTGGAAAACCGCTGAATCACCGACAGCACCAGCCGGAGGTTTCCCTCGATGAGCTGGCGGCGGGCCTCCTGATCCCCCTCCTTGGTCCGGCGGAGGAGGGCCATGGTCTCCTCGTTTTTCAGCACCTTCAGCTTGGCGGTGTTGACGCCCGCGATCTCGACTTTTCCCTGCATGAAAGAAGCCCCCTCTTGTGTATACTGACCGTGCGGCGGGCGGGGGTCTTCCCCCTCTTACCACTGCAAGGTCAGTATCTCCAGCGGGCATTTTTCCTATACTGGGACCTTTTGTCAGAATAGGACGGCCCGGGGAGCGCATAGGCTTTCACGAAAGGAGTTGAGTGCGATGCAGTTCCGCTTTCGGGACCTTCGTCGGAAGGAGGTCATCAACATCAACGACGGCTGCCGCCTGGGGCTGGTGGCGGACCTGGATCTCCGGGCCCCGGAGGGGCAGGTGATTGCCATTGTGGTCTACGGCCCCGCCCGGTTCTTCGGGCTTTTCGGCCGGGGAGAGGAGTTCTATATCCCCTGGGACTGCATCCAGCGGATCGGGGACGACATCATTTTAATCGACAAGCCCTTCCAGCGGCGGGACCCGGCGCTGGAGCGGAAGCGAAGGCAGTGAGGGGTTCCTCCGCCAGCGCTTCCCGTAGAAGCTCCAAAAACAGCTCCATGGCCGGAGTGACCCACCGCCCCTTCCGCCAGGCGCACAGCGCCGGGGCAGGGACGCCGGAGATGGGGGCCTCCAGCTCCACCAGCCGCCCGTCCGCCAGCTCCTCCTCCGCCACAAAGCGGGGCAGGTAAGTGAAGCCCAGATTGCTCATGACACAGCGCTTGATGGTCTCGATGCTCCACAGCTCCAGCGTCACGTCCAGCTCAATCTCCCGGCGGCGGAGATCGTCTTCCAGGCGGCGCCGGAAAATGCTGTCCGGCTCGTCCGTGACCAGGGAGACGGCCTTCCGCTGGCCTGGGGTGGTGAAATCCGGCTCCGCAAAATCCGGAGAGGCCAGGAGGACAATGTCATAGCTCCCTATGGGCTCCACCTCCAGGGCTTCCCGGTTCCAGTCCATGTCATAGCCCACCCCCAAGTCGCAGGCCCCGGTGCGGACCCCCAAGGGAATCTGCATGCAGTTGCAGCTGCGGACAATCAGCCGCACTTGAGGGGCCCGCTCCCGAAAGGCCCGGATCACCGGCTGCATCCGGTAGCACAGCAGGGTCTCCGCCATATCCACCCGAAGGGTTCCTGTTGGGAGGCTGTCCGTCTTACCGCACTCCAAAAAGCGGTCCGCCGCCTCCAGCAGCTCCCGGGCCTGGGGCAACGCCCGCTCCCCCGCCTCCGTCAGCACCATTCTCCGGCCCACCCGCTCAAACAGGGGGACCCCCAATTCCTCCTCCAGCTGCTGAATCTGGACGGTGATGGTGGACTGGGTATAGCCCAGATGCTCCGCCGCCCGCTGATAGCTCCCCTGGTCCACCACCGCCTGAAAGGTCCGGAGATTTTTCAGTTCCATCAGGCTCCCTCCCAATTCATTGATTTTGTCAATAGTATACTTCAAAAACTTTTGCTTTTCAAATGATTCTTTTTCTGCTATGATGGGTCCATCTCAAAGAAAGGACGATGCCCGTCATGCCCCTCTCTCTGCTTCCCTCCTTCCTGCTCTACTGTTATGTGGGCGCCATCACCCCCGGCCCCGCCAACCTCTGCTCCCTCTCCACCGCCCTGCGGTACGGAAAGGGCCCGGCCCTGCGCCAGTGGCGGGGGCTGTTCACCGGCTTCTCCCTGGTGTCCTTGGCCTCCGTGCTGGTCACTTATTTTCTGGGAGCCGTACTGAACCAGTATGTGAGCCTGCTGTCCTGGGTGGGGGCGGCCTACCTTCTCTGGATGGCTTGGCACACCCTCCGCTCCTCTGCCGGGCCGGAGGGTCAGGCGCCGGAGGCCCCGGGCTTCCTCTCAGGGCTGCTGGTACAGCTGACCAATGTGAAAATCATGGTCTTCTGCCTTATGGCCATGGCCTCCTTCGTCCTGCCCTATACCCGGTCCTTCTGGGCCCTGCTGGCGGTGGGGCTGTTCCTGCCCTTCACCGGGCCCGTCGCCAATCTGGCCTGGCTCTTTGCCGGGGCGGCGCTCCAAAAGCTCTTTGCGGGGCACCGGAAGGCCGTGGACGCCGTCTGCGCCGCCGCTCTGGCCCTGTGCGCCGTCAGTCTGGTTCTGCCCCACTGAATCTGCCATACATGAAAAAAGAGAGGACCTTCCGGTCCTCTCTTTTCATATCCGGCGGCCAATAGAGGGCCACGCTCAAATCATTGACGTTGGTGCCCGTGGGACCGGTAACAATCAGACCCCCTGCCCGCTCCAGGGCGTGGTAGGAATCGTTCTCCGCCAGTACCGCCGGAATCTCGATTCCCAGCTCCCGGAGCCGGTCCCGGGTTCCGCCGTCCACATAGCCCCCCGCCGCGTCGGTGGGACCGTCGGTGCCGTCGGAGCCCACGGAGAACAGGGCCGTTCCCTCAGCCCCCGCCAGAACGGGAGCCGCAGCCAGGGCCAGCTCCTGGTTCCGGCCTCCCAATCCCCCTCCGGTGAGCTTCACCACCGTTTCACCCCCCAGGATGAGGGCCAGGGGCCGTCCTTCCTCCCGCTCCCGAAGCAAAGCCCCGGCCAGGGCCGCCCCGGTTTCCCGAGCCTCCCCCTCCGCCTGATCTGTGAGGATGCGTGCCTCGTAGCCCAGGTTCCGGCAGACCTCCGCCGCCGTCCGGCAGAGCTGGGAGACGCTGCCGCAGATGCGGCTCTCCACATGGGGCAGCGCCGCCGGAAGGGGCCGCTCCAGCAGGGCCCGGGCCTGGGGAGACAGCTTCAAAGCGTAGGTCTCCACCACCGCCAGGGTCTCCTCCAAAGTGGAGGCGTCCACGGCGGCGGGGCCGGAGGCGATCATATCCAGCCGGTCCCCCAGCACGTCGGAGAGGACCACGGAGAATACACGGGCCGGGGCGCAGGCCTCGCCGAAGCGCCCCCCCTTCACGTTGGACAGCCGCTTGCGGACCCGGTTGATCTCCCGGATGTCCCCGCCGCAGGCCAGCAGCCGGCGGTTGATGTCCTGAAATTCCTCCAGGGAGAGGTCCGACGACTCAAAGAGGGCGGAGCCTCCGCCGGAGAGGAGAAACAGCACGGAATCTCCCTCCCCCAGCCCCCGGACCAGCTCCAGCGCCCGCTCCGATGCGGCGAAGGAAGCCGCGTCCACCACCGGATGCCCCGCCTCCAGAATCTCCAGGCTTGGCAAGGGACCCCGGCTGTGGCCGTATTTCGTCACCACCAGGCCGCCGTCCACGTTTACAGCCTCCATGGCGGCGGAGGCCATCTGCCACGCCGCCTTTCCCACGGCGATCAGCAGCGTCCGGCCGGAGCCGGGGCGGAAGTCCTTCAGAGCCTCCTTCACCGCCACATCCGGCAGAGCCCGGCGAATGGCCTCCTTGTAGATTTGTTCCGCGTGCCTTTGAAGCTCCGTCATAAGGACCGCCTCTCCTTTTCTTTTATTGATTGGGATACAGTATAACGGAAGGGGCGGAAAAAGGCAACGGTTTTTTCCGTCTGCATCTTCCCGCCCGATGGGATATGCTGTTGAAAACGCCGGACGGGCCCCGTCCCAGCGGCTTACGGGGGAGGCCATGGCCGACGTGATGGAGCGGTTCCAGTTCTACGGTCAGCCCGGGGAACAAAAGACCGGCTATTCGACAGACCGAACAAGCGGCGGGACGCTGTGCGTCCCGCCGCTCTGCCGTCACTGGGGCAGTTCCTTCCCCAGCCGTTTGTACATGGTCTTCTTCACCGCCCGGAGGATGTTCTCATACCCCGTGCAGCGGCAGAGATGCCCGGAGAGGAGCTTGCGCAGCTCATCGTCCGTGTATTCCCTCTCGGATTCCAGAATCTCCACCGCCGTCAGAATGAAGCCGGGGGAACAGAAGCCGCACTGGATGGCCGCCTCGTCCACAAAGGCCTGCTGAATGTCGCTGAGCTCTCCGTTGGGGCCCAGGAGGCCCTCCAGCGTCCGGACCTTCTTCCCCTCCGCCCAGACGGCCAGATAGATGCAGGAGTTGAAGGCCTCGCCGTCGATAAGGACGTTGCAGGCTCCGCACTCGCCCACCTCGCAGCCCTTTTTGACCGAGGTCATCCGGAAGTCATTCCGGAGCATGTCGGTGAGGCTGGCCCGGACGTCCACGGTCCGCTCCACGTCCTTGCCGTTGAGATTGAACCGCACGGTCTGGTATTGAATCGAATGCTTCTCCATTACAGCTCACCTCCCGCCAGTTTCACGGACTCAATGAAGGCCCGCTTCGCGCTCTCCACGGCGATGTGGAGACGGAAGTCCCTGGCCGCCCGCCAGGAGTCCCGGGGATTGATGTCCTCCTTGACGGCCTGGGCAAACCGCTCCGCCAGCTCCAGGCTGACGGGCCGGCCCGCAGCCAGCCGCTCCGCCGTCCCCGCCCGCAGAGGCACGGGCCCCGCCACGCCGAAGGCGATCCTTGCCCGCTCCACCGTCCTCTTGTCGGCGGAGAGGCGGACGTTGACGGAGGTCCCCAGGGTGGCGATGTCCATGGCGCTGCGCATGGCGTATTTGATGTAGTGTCCGAAGCAGTTTTCGTAGCTCTCCCTGGGAATCAGAATGGCGGTCTGGAGCTCCCCCTCCCGGAGGTCCACCTTGCCTGCCTTGATATAGAAATCCTGAATGGGCTGGCGTCGGACGCCCTCCGGGCCAGTCAGCTCCACCACGGCGTCCCAGGCGTGAAGGGTGGAGGCGGAGTCGGCGGAGGTGACGCCGTTGCAGGTGTTTCCCCCGATGGTGCCGATGTTCCGAATCTGGGGGCCGCCCACCTGGTCCACGGCCTCGCCCAGGACGTTGATGTGCGTTTGAATCAGAGGATCCCGGGTGATGTGGGAAAAGCTGGTGAGAGAGCCGATGCGGAGGGTCCCGTCTTCCTCCAGGGATACGCCCCGGATTTCGTCCAGGGTCTGGATGGAGATGAGCTCTGCCCCGGCCCGCCTGCCCTCCCGCATCTGAACCAACACGTCGGAGCCTCCGGCGATAATCTGGGCCTCCGGGTGGGCCAGGCGCAGGGCCACGGCGTCCTTTACGCTCTTGGCCTGATACAGGGCTTTCATGTCATACATACGCTGACCCTCCTTTACTCTTCAATCAGCCCGGCCTCACGGAATTTCCGATAGAGGACATGGGGCGTAATGGGACAGGAGTCAATGGCAACGCCTGTGGCGTTCAAAATCGCATTCCGGATAGCCGGGGCGCCGGAACAGGCCGGAGGCTCTCCCAGGGCCTTGGTGCCATAAGGAGACGTGGGCTCCGGGTTCTCCACGAAGCCCACCTCCAGGGTCGGGTGGTCCATGAAGGTGGAGAGCTTATAGTCCAGCAGGTTGTTGTTCAGGGGCTTTCCGGTCTTCTCGTCGAACTTCAATTCCTCGCTGAGGCCGTAGCCGATGGCCATGGACATGCCTCCATGAACCTGGGCCTCCGCCAGGGCAGGGTTGATCAGCGTGCCGCAGTCGTGGACGTTCACCAGCCGCAGCAGCTCCACCCTGCACATGGGGATATCCACTTCCACCTCCGCAAAGGAACAGCCGAAGGAATAGGCGTTGGACTTGATCTGGGCGGTGGTCTCGGCGGTGATATGCTGGCTGCTCTCCAGGGAGTAGAGGCTTTCCGTCGCCAAATCCCCCAGGTATTTCAGGATGCGGCCGTCGGATTTCCGGACGATCTGCCCGTCCACCAGATCCAGGTTGGAAACCGGCATCCGGGTCTGCTCGTGGGCCACGTTCAGAATGCGCTCCCGGAGAGCCAGGGCCGTTTGCATGATGGAGAAGCCGCCGATGTAGGTCTGCCGGGAGGCATAGGCCCCGGTGCCGAAGGGAGTGACATCGGTATCCTGGGTGGAAACCACGTGGACGTCATGGAGGGGAATGCCCACGGCATCCGCCACCATCTGGGAGTAAGCCGTGTCGCAGCCCTGGCCGATTTCCGTCTCGCCGGTCTGGAACTGGAGGGAACCATCCTGGTTCAGCACCATGCGGCAGGAGGAGGACTCCAGAGAGATGGGCCACACGGCGGTGTTGTACCAGAACACTGCCAGTCCCACGCCCCGGCGGACCGGGCCGGTCTGCTTCCGGTACTCCTCAAATTTCTTTTGGTAGTCCAGCATCTCCAGGGCCTTGTCCATACACTGGTTGAAGGTGTCGTGATAGAGCTCGTTTTTCGAAAAGCCGTCCACGTAGCCCACGGGCATCAGATTTTTACGGCGGAACTCCAGGGGGGACATGCCGATGGCCCGGCAGATGTCGTCAATGTGGCTCTCCCCGGCGAACATGGCCTGGGGGATGCCGTAGCCCCGCATGGCCCCGGCGGAAGGCCGGTTCGTGTAAACCGTCCAGCTGTCGCACTCCACGTTGGGGCAGGGATAGAGCTGGGGGAAGGCGTTCATGCCCTTGGCAACAATGCCATGGCCGTGGGAGGCGTAGGCCCCCTGGTTGGAAAACGCCTCCAGCTTCCGGGCCGCCAGAGTGCCGTCGGGCCGGACGTAGGAGATGATATGGGTGCGGATGGCATGGCGGACCCGGTTGGAGACAAAGGTCTCCTCCCGGCTGCACTCCAGCTTCACAAGGCGCCCCCCCACCTTGGTGGAACACCAGGCGCAAAGAGGCTCGTACAGCGCATCCTGCTTGTTGCCGAAGCCGCCGCCGATGTAGGGCTTGATGATCCGCACCTTGCCCCAGGGAAGGCCCAGGGCCTGCCCGACGACCCGGCGGACACTGTGGGGAATCTGGGTGGAGCTGACCACCACCCCCCGGCCCGCCTCCTCATAGGCAAAGCAGCCGTGGTTTTCAATGTGGCAGTGCTGCACGGTGGGGGTGTCGTACCAGCCCTCCACCTTGATGAGGCCGGGCTCCTGCCGGGCGGCCTCGTAGTCCCCTCTCCGAACGTCGGAGTGGGCCAGGATGTTGTTCCGGCAGCGCTCCTGAATTTGAGGCGCACCGTCCTTCATGGCTTCCTGCACGTCCAGAACGAAGGGCAGCTCCTCGTAGTCTACCCGGATGGCTCGGACGGCCTGTGAGGCGGCCACCTCGTCCTCGGCGATGACCACGGCCACCTCGTCGCCGTAATAGCGCACATGGCGGTTCAGGAGATGGCGGTCCGCCACGTCCTGGTGGTGGGGGTCCGTGGACCAGGGGTGTCCCGCTGTGGGAAACTCGATGTCCGGCACGTCAAAGCAGGTCAGAATCTTCACCACGCCGGGAACGGCTTCCGCCGCCGAGGTATCCACAGACTTCACAATGCCGTGGGCAATGGTAGAATGGCAGATCTTCGCAATCAGGGCTTCGCGGCCGCAGAGGTCGTCCATGTACTTGGCCCGGCCAGTGGCTTTTTCGTAAGCGTCCACCCGGGTCACGCTCTTGCCGACGCTTTTGCTCATTGGGTGCCCTCCTTTTCTATTACAACTTCGCTCCCAGGGAAACAGGGCTCTTGACTGAACGGGAGAAAAGAGGATATACTGCTTCTATAAACACTTGCTGAATACAGGGGGTCAAACGCTATGGCGCAGACATTGGGCTGTGTAGTGATGGCGGCGGGGAACGCCCGCCGGTTCGGAGACAACAAGCTGGCCGCCGGAGTCCGGGGCCGGAGCCTGATCCTCCGGGCGCTGGAGGCCGTGCCGGGAGAGGAATTTGAAACCGTCGCAGCCGTGACCCAATACCCGGAGGTCCTGGCCCTGGCGGAGCGGTTCCACTTCTCCGCCGTCCGGAACGAACATCCGGACTGGGGCATCAGCCACACCATCCGCCTGGGGCTGGACGCCCTGGGGAACTGCGGCGGGGCCATGTTTCTGGTCAGCGACCAGCCTCTTCTGCGGCGGGAGAGCGTACGGGCTCTGGCGGAGCTCTGGCGCTCTCAGCCGGACAAAATCGCCGCCCTGGCCCACGGCGGGGTCCGGGGGAATCCCTGTGTCTTTCCCGCCCGCCTTTTCCCGGAGCTTCTGGCTCTCCGGGAGGATTGCGGGGGCAACACCGTCATCCGGCGGCATGAGGAGGACCTTGTTCTGCTGGAAGTTCCCGAGGAGGAGCTGACGGATGTGGACACGCCGGAGGCTCTGCGTCAGCTGCGGGCGCAAACGGATGCGTAGAAATCCGGGAGAGGGGCGGAGGCGTCCCTCTTTTTTCACTTCCGGAGGTCCTCTGCGGCCTCCAGAATCTCCGGGTCCCCCAGACCGGCGGCGTACTCCAGCAGCCACTCATACGCCTCGGGAAACACGCCCTCCAGCAGCTCCGCCGCCCGGCGAAATTCCCACTCCCGCCATTTCGACTCCCGAAACAGGCACGCAGGGACCACCCTTGGAAGGTGGGCGGCCATCCAATCCGGCGGCAGGCGGAGGGCCGCCCTCCGCGCCGCCGTGATGTTCCCGCAGTTCTGGCTGAGACAGCCGGTCTCCAGCACCTCCCGCAAAACGGCTTCCGCCGCCGCTTCCGGCAGGCTTTCGATGTCGGGAAGGCGCTCATGCGCGCCCGGATAAATCCTGTCGAGCCGGTCTATGAAATGCTCCTCGTAAATGTCCCGGCTCACTTTTTCGCGTAGGGCGTCCCCTCCAGGGGCAGGGCCGTGCGCCGCTTTCCGTCGTAGCGGAAGTAGGCGTCGGCAATGGCGGGGGCGGTGGGAATCGACGTAATCTCCCCGATGCCGATGGCTCCGCAGGCCACGTTCAGCCCCTCCTTTTCCACGATGATGGGGACGATCTCCGGCACCTGGTTGGCCCGGAACAGGCCCAGGGTGCCGAACTTCACGTTGGGCTTGCAGTCGGTCAGCGGGTAGCGCTCCGTCAGGGCATAGCCCATGGACATGACCACGCCGCCCTCAATCTGGCCCTCCACCGACAAAGGATTCACCGCTTTGCCCACGTCATGGGCGGCCACAATCTGCCGGAGTTTCCCGTCTTCATCCAGGATGCAGACCTGGGTGGCGTAGCCGTAGGCAATATGGCTGACGGGGTTTGGCACGTCGGCCCCCAGAGGGTCCGTCCTGCCCAGGTACTCCCCGCAAAACTCCCTGCCGTTCAGGGAGTCAAGGCCCCCCTCCTCCAAAGCCGCCTTCAGGCCCTCACAGGCCCGGCGGCAGGCCTCTCCGGTAAACAGGGTCTGGCGGGAGCCGGAGGTGGTACCGGAATCCGGCGTAGAATAGGTGTTGGACCGCTCATAGACCACGGCCTCATGGGGAAGGCCCGTCCGGTCGCAGATCATCTGGGTCAGCACCGTACCCAGGCCCTGGCCGATGCAGGAGGCCCCGGCGAAAACGTGGACCTTTCCGCCCTCCACCGTCAGGCGGACCCGGCCCGTGTCCGGGATGCCCACGCCCACGCCGGCGTTCTTCATGGCACAGGCGAGACCGGCAAATTCAGCCTTTTCGTAATAGGGCTTCACCGCCTCCAGGGTCTCCACAAGGCCGGTGGATTCATCCACAATCTGGCCGTTGGGCAGCTCCTGGCCGGGGCGGATGGCGTTGCGGTAACGAATTTCCCAAGGGCTGATGCCCACCACATCCGCCATCCGGTTCAGAAGGCTCTCGATGCAGAAGCAGGTCTGAGTGACGCCAAAGCCCCGGAAGGCCCCGGCGGGGGGATTGTTGGTGTACCAGGCCCAGCCGTCGATTTCAAAGTTCTGGTAATTGTAAGGCCCGGCGGCGTGGGTGCAGGCCCGCTCCAGCACCGGCCCGCCCAGAGAGGCGTAAGCGCCGGTATCCGCCACCACGCCGGCCTTCACCCCCTGGATGATTCCGTTTTCGTCGCAGCCCAGGGTGAACTCCATCTCCATGGGATGCCGCTTGGGATGGATCAGGAGGCTCTCCGCCCGGCTGAGCTTCACCTTCACCGGGCGCTTGGTCAGGTAGGCAACCAAAGCGGCGTGGTGCTGAACCGTCACGTCCTCCTTGCCGCCAAAGCCGCCGCCCACCAGACAGTTCCGGACCTTCACCTTCTCCGCCGGGAGACCCAGCATTCCCATGGTTTCATGCTGGGTGTCATAGGTCCCCTGGTCCGTGGAGAGGACCAGGACCCCGTCCCCGTCGGGACAGGCCACGGCGCACTCCGGCTCCAGGAAGGCGTGCTCCGTCCAGGGGGTGGAGAATTTTTCCGTCAGCACATGCTTGCTCTTGGCGATGGCCGCCGCCGGATCGCCCCGCTGGATGTGCTTGTGGGCCAGAAGGTTCCCCTCCCGGTGGACCAGGGGCGCGCCCTCCGCCATGGCCTCCTGGGGACTGCGGACCATGGGCAGCTCCTCGTAGTCCACCTTCACCAGGGCCTTGGCCCTGGCCAGGGTTTCCTGGTCCTCGGCGGCCACGATGCAGATGGCGTCGCCTAAATAGTGGGTGATGTCCCCCACGGCGATCATGGTGTCCCAGTCCTTTTTCAGATGGCCCACCTTGTTGCTTCCGGGAATGTCGGCGGCGGTGAAGATGCCCACCACGCCGGGCAGGGCCTTGGCCGCCTCTGTGTGAATCGCCAGCACCCGGGCCCTGGGGTATTGGGACCGGACGGCGGAGGCGTAAATCATGCCGTCCATATACACGTCGTCGGGATAGATTCCCGTGCCGGTGACTTTCTCCTCCACGTCCACCCGGGGCACCCGGGCCCCCAGGGACCAGTCGGAGGGAACCGCAGGGACCTCCCCGGCCCGGAGCAGCTCCGCCGTCAGGAGGATGGCGTCGATGATCTTTACATAGCCCGTGCACCGGCAGATGTTGTTGCGGATGGCAAAGGCCGCTTCCTCCCGGGTGGGGCTTTGGTTCCCGTCCAGAAGGGCCTTGGCGCACATGACCATGCCCGGGATGCAGAAGCCGCACTGGACCGCCCCGGCCTGGCCGAAGGCGTATGTATAAACCCGTTTTTCAAACTCCGTCAGGCCCTCCACGGTGAGGACGCTCTTCCCCTCCAGCTTGTCCGTCTGGGGGATGCAGGCCCGGGTGGGCTTGCCGTCGATCAGCACCGTGCAGGTGCCGCAGGCGCCCTCGCTGCATCCGTCCTTCACGGAGGTCAGGCCCAGGCCGTCCCGCAGAAAGCGGATCAGCTTCTGGTTTTTCTCCACGGTGACTGGTTTGCCGTTTACGGTAAATGCCGCCATAAAAAACTCCTTGCTTCCGTGCCCGCCCTCGGTCCCACGGCCATGTTGTATTCGGAAAGGTCAACCTTTCCGTTATTGTTCATTATACATGAACTTCCCTTGCCGCGCAACCACACTTTTGTCATTTCGTTATTCTATCTTCAGTCTAACGGTTTCAGCTCCCAGCCCACTGCCAGCGCGCCTTTCCGGACAGCGATCCGGGCTTCCGGCTCCAGAATATGATTGCTGACGCCCAGAGGGACGTCCGGGGTCAGCACGGCGTCCCGCAGCGGGTACTGGAAGCCCTCTTCGTCCACGCCCTCCGCCCGGTCTCCCAGGCAGAAAGCCGAAAACAGCCCCCACTCCACCGTGCGGGGAATCGTCAGCGCCTCGTTTTCCAGAACGGTCCAGATGAAATTGTCGTCCTGGAGGAAGCCCCTGGCTCCCCTCCGGCGGAGGTACAGCAGGGACTGCAGATTCGCCAGCGTGTGGTCCAGGCGCTTTCCCCCTGTTCCGCCGTAAATATAAAAGGTATCGCACGTCTGCTCCAGACCGGCCTTGAGGGCGGCCAGGGTGTCCGTGTCGTCCTTCTCCACCGGCAGGCGGCGGACCCGGACAGCGTCCGTCGGAGGCTCCATGGAGTCGAAGTCCCCCAGGAGGAGGTCCGGCCGGAGCCCTTCTTTCAGGCAGATTCGATAGCCCGCATCAGCGGCGATGACGAAATCGCCGGGGCCGGGCCGCTCCCGCAGACCGTAAAAGCTCCCGGCGGCGAAGATGAAACAGCGTCTCATGGCAGGTTCTCCTTTGCATCGTGATTCGACCCTTTCATTATACCAGCTTTATCCGGCGAAGGCCAGTCCCTCAGCGGGACTCCTTCAGGGCGTGCTCAATGTCCAGGACGATGCTGCTCATTTTCACATCCAGCGCAAGGCTGATCCGGTACAGCGTCTCCAGGGTGGGCTTCCGCCCGCCCCGCTCAATGGCGCTGAGGTGGGTCCTGCCGATGTCCGCCAAGCCGCTCAGTACCTCCTGGGTCACACCCTTCCGGAGGCGATAGGCGGCAATCACCTCGCCCACCACCACGGGATCCAAGCGCATCTCGCTCATGTTCATCACCTCTTAAAAAGTGTATCCGAAAAAAAGCGGCGCACCGAACGCATATGTTGACATTTGAATACTTATGTGTTACTATTTCCCAAAGGAAAGCACCCTATTTGCAAAGAACGCATGCAGGAGGCGGGGATGGCTGCAATGATCTCCGGGGCGGCGCTGCTCTGGCTTGCCGGGACGGCGGGCCGGTGGCGCTGTTTTCAAAAGATGGGCTGCCGGGGCTGGGAGGCGGCGATTCCGCTTTACCGGACGTGGCTGCTGTTCCACGAGCTCTACGGCAGCGGCCGGAGGGCCCTCTGTCTGCTCCTGCCCTTTTGTAATGTATATGTCCTTCTGCGGCTGGGCGTCGATTTGGCTTTCGCCTTCAACCGGAGCGCGCGCTTCGGCCTGGGGCTGGCATTGCTCCCGCCCATCTTCTTCCCCCTCCTGGGCTTTGGAAGGGCCGTCTATCTGGACGGCTCCCTGTTGGTGAAATAAGGTCCGCACGGTCCAAAGCGGCACGGTTTTTTACCGTGCCGTTTTTTTGTTTCCCCCTTGACAAGAACGATTGTTCGAGTTAGAATAATACTCGAACAAATTTTCTATATCAGGAGGGATTTCTTATGACCGGCTGGACTCTCTTTTTCACGGTTCTGGGCATCGCCATTCTCACCGCCCAGCTGTTCCGGCTCATCGACCTGATCGAGCGGCCTGCCCGCCGTTCTCAGAAAGCCGCCTGTCTCCCGGAGGCCTGGAACGTGCGGCTGTGGGAGACCCTGGGGAAACGGCAATGGATGTCCTGGAGAAGCTGACCATACTCACCGACGCCGCCAAGTATGACGCCGCCTGCACTTCCAGCGGAGGAACCCGGACTGCAAAAAAGGGTTATATCGGCAGCACCTCCACCGCCCAGGCGGGCTGCTGCCACACCTTTTCCGCCGACGGGCGCTGCGTCACACTGCTGAAGGTGCTGCTGACCAACCGCTGTGTGTACGACTGCAAGTACTGCGTCAACCGCCGGAGCAACGAGACCCGGCGAGCGTCCTTCACCCCGGAGGAGCTGGCGGATCTGACCATCCAGTTTTACCGGCGGAATTATATCGAGGGGCTGTTTCTCTCCTCCGGGGTATTCCGCAGCCCGGACTACACCACAGAGCTGATGATCCGGGCTCTGGCACTGCTCCGGGAGCGGTACCGCTTCAACGGCTACATTCACGCCAAGGCTATCCCCGGCGCCGCGCCGGAGCTGGTGGAGCGGCTGGGCTTTCTGGCGGACCGGCTCAGCGTGAACATTGAGCTGCCCTCGGAAGCAGGACTGAACTCCCTGGCCCCGGACAAGACAAAGGGGGCCATCCTGGCCCCCATGCGGCAGATTCAAGCCCGAAACCGGCAGAGCCGGGAGGAGCTGGTGAAATACCGCCACGCCCCCCGCTTCGCCCCCGCCGGACAGAGCACCCAGCTGATCGTCGGAGCCACCCGAGACACGGACTTCCATATTCTCCGGCTGACCCAGGGGCTCTATGACCGCTACAGTCTGAAGCGTGTGTTCTATTCCGCTTACGTCCCGGTGGTGGAGCACGCCCTTCTGCCCGCCAGGGACGTAAAGCCGCCCCTGCTGCGGGAGCACCGGCTCTATCAGGCGGACTGGCTGCTGCGGTTTTACGGCTTCCGGGCGGAGGAGCTGCTGGACGAGGAAAACCAGGACTTCGACACCCGGGTGGATCCCAAGTGCAGCTGGGCCCTGGCCCATCTGGACTTCTTCCCGGTGGAGGTCAACACCGCCCCCTATGAGGTCCTGCTGCGGATTCCCGGCGTGGGAGTCACCTCCGCCCGGCGGATTCTCAGCGCCCGGCGGGTGGGTCCCCTCCATATGGACAACCTGAAAAAGCTGGGGGTGGTGATGAAGCGGGCCCAGTATTTCCTCACCGCCTCCGGCAAAATGGCGGAGGGCCTGCGCTTCACGCCGGACAGCCTTCTCCGGGGCCTTATCGCCGCGGAGCGGCTGCTGCCCCAGCAGGAGGCGGTGCAGTTGTCTCTGTTCGAGCAGACGGAAACCGCCTGACGGAACCGCGCTATCATGGAAATCTTCTATCACTACGACGGCAGCTTCGACGGCTTTCTCTCCTGCGTCTTCGACAGCTACGCCCAAAAAGAAATCCCCGCCGGGTTCTCTTCCGGCGAGGACGGCATCTTTACCCTGTTTGATTCCCGAACGGTCCCCACAGACCCGGAGCACGCCGCCCGGGTCCTGCGGAAAATCGCCTCCCTGTCCCCGGAGGCCGCCGTGCTGCTGCGGCGGGGCTTTCTCACCTGCCTGCCGGAAAAGGAACTGCGCCTGTTCCGGGTGGTTGCCAAGCTCCTCCGGGAGGGTCCCGGCTTCCTCCGGAACCGCTCCGACGAGACGCTGTTCCCCGTCATCCGGGCCGTCCAGCATCTGAACGGGGAGGTTCATCTTCTAAAGGGCTTCGTCCGCTTCTCCGATCTGGGAGGCGTGCTGGGGGGCGAGATCGAGCCGAAAAACCGGGTCCTCCCCGTGCTGGGCGGGCACTTTGCCGCCCGGTTTCACAACGAGCGCTTTTTCCTCTACGACCGCACCCACAGGGAAGCCCTGTTCCACGTCCCCGGCCAGTCGGTCATCCGCCCCCTGGCAGACTTCCAGATGGCTCCGCCGGACGAGGCGGAGGCCCGCTACCGCCTGCTTTGGAAACGGTTTTACGACACCATCGCCATCAAGGAGCGGGAAAATCCCCGTCTGCGCATGAGTAACATGCCCAAGCGCTATTGGAGCACCATGACGGAATTTCAGGGAGAGGCCTACTTTCAGCCGGCCTCTGCAAACACCGTCCTGCCGCCCCCGCCGCACGGCCTCCCACCGGATTTCGAGAGGCGATAACCTTCTGTTCGCTCCCGTTTGCCCTTCGGATATCCAGGGACTCCAACCGGCAAGGCCGCCAGGAGTCCCCCTGTTGTTCCGCTCAGGAATCAGACCTCAAAGCTCTCCCGGAGCCGCTTCAATCCCCGGCGCTCCAGCCGGGAGATCTGCACCTGGGACACTCCCACCACCCGGGCCGTCTGCTCTTGGGTCAGGCCCTTGAAATAGCGGAGGAGAATCGTCATCCGCTCCTTCTCCGGCAGGCGGTCAATGGCCTCCCGCAGGGCAATGCGCTCCACCAGCCCCTCCTCCGGGGCCTCCGTGCCCAGGGAGCCCTCCAGGGTCAGCCCGTCCGCCGTCTCCTGCTGGAGGGATTCCGGCGCGTCGGTGGCAAGGTCCGTCCGGGCGATTTCCTCCGGCGTCAGGCCCGTGGCCTCCGACAGCTCCGACAGGGCCGGCTCCCGGCCCAGCTGGTGGCGGAGGCGCTCCCGGGCGGTATAGAGGGTCTGGGCCTGTTCCCGGATGCTCCGTCCCACCTTCACGGCCCCGTCGTCCCGGAGGAAGCGGCGGATTTCCCCGGCGATTTTCGGCACGGCATAGGTGGAAAAGCAGGTCCCATAGTCAAAGTCAAAGCCCTGGACCGCCTTTAAAAACCCCAGGCAGCCCAGTTGATATAAATCGTCCGGCTCCACGCCCCGGCCATAGTACCGCCGGACCACGCTCCAGATCAGGCCGTTGTTCTCAATGACCGCCTGTTCACAGGCGTCCCGGTCCCCCTGCTGGGCCGCCCGGAGGAGCTCCAGCGCGGCGCTCATTTCTTCACGCGGGGGGCCAGCTTCTTCCGCATCACCACCGTGGTCCCCTTATTCACGGCGGACCGCACCGTTACCTTGTCCATAAAGCTCTCCATAATGGTGAAGCCCATGCCGCTGCGCTCCTCCCCTCCGGTGGTGAACATGGGCTGCCGGGCCTTGTCCACGTCGGGGATGCCCCGGCCGTGGTCCTTCACCGTCAGCTCCAGCACACTGCCCGCCAGCACCCGCATTTTCAGCGTCACATCCCCGATGGCGTCCGGGTATCCGTGGACAATGGCGTTGGTCACGGCCTCGCTGACGGCGGTTTTGATGTCCTCCAGCTCATTGAGGGTGGGGTCCATCTGGGCGGCGAAGCAGGCCGCGGCGGAGCGGGCAAAGCTCTCGTTCCGGCTCTGGCTGGGAAAGCCCAGTGTGACCTCGTTGACTGCCTTGGTCCTCATTATGTAAACCTCCTCATTTGATCGTCACAAGACGGTTGATTCCGGCGGCGTCCAGGACCCGCCGGGCCTGGGGCGGCACGCCCCGCACCAGCAGGCCCCCGTCCAGCAGCTGCATCTTCTGCCGGGCCCGAAGAATCACCGCAATGCCGGAGCTGTCCATGAAGGTCACGCCCGACAGGTCCAGCACCAGTTTCCGGGGCAGCGCCGCGTCCAGGGCCTCCTCCAGCTCCCGGAGCGCGGCCCGGGCCCCGTGATGGTCCAATTCCCCGCTGAGCTCCAGCAGCAGGTTCCGGTCCGCACTCTTTACCTGGATCTCCATATCGTTCCCCTCTTTTGTCAAAAATATACCGGATTCGCCGTTTTTTGCCTGTGCCCTTTCATGGGACAGGCTTTTCAAATTTGATGATAACACGTCCCGCCATGGCTTTCTGTCGAAATCAACAGGAACGGCCTTGCATTTTTGGAAAAAAGCGGAAATCACCCCTCCGGTGCCTCAAACAGATGCGCCCGCCGTTCTGCAGCGGCGGGTGTTTCCACTTTGTAACCAATTCGTGGTTGACAACCGTCTACCTTTCTGTTACTCTTCAGGTAGACATCCGTATACCTGATCAAGGAGGTGTTTGTATGAAAACCGACCTGTCCAACAGTGAGTGGAAGCTGATGCGCCGCCTGTGGGACCGCGCCCCCAGTACCATCACGGAGCTGACGGCGGCTCTCCGGGAGGAGACCGGCTGGAGCAAGAACACCGTCATCACCATGCTCTCCCGGCTGGAGGCCAAGGGGGCCGTCCGCCATGAGGAGGGCGGCAGAGCCAAGCGGTACTTCCCCGCCCTCCGGCAGGAGGACGCCGCCCGGGACGAGACGGAGAGCTTTCTCTCCAAGGTCTACGGCGGCAGCCTGGGACTGATGATGAGCGCCATGGTGGAGAGCCGCCAGCTGTCCGAATCGGACATCGCGGAGCTGTCCGCCATCCTGGACAAGGCGGGAGGTGAGGAGCGATGAAGGAAATTCTGCTGACCTCCTCCGCCCTGATTCTGGCACTGCTGGCCCTCCGGCGGCTGTTTCGGAAGGCCCTTTCCCGTCGGGCCCAATACGCCCTCTGGGGGCTGGTGCTTCTGCGGCTGCTGGTGCCCGTCAGCCTCCCGGCGGCAGATTTCAGCCTGCTGACGGCGGCAAAGCCCGTGACGGACCAGGTGGAGTCCCTTTACATTGCGCCGGAATCCATCACAGCCTGGAGGCGAGACGGCGGCCCTGTCTACGGCATGCCCAACCTTCCCCAGGCGGCAATCGGTCCCGCCACGCCGGACAACACCTACGCCTTTGCCTACCGGAACACCATGGGAAACCCGACGGAGAGCGTCGGGACCTACCGGCGGCAGATTCTTCTTTCAGACCTCCTGCCCCCCGTCTGGTACGGCGGAATGGCGGCCATGGCCTGCTGGCTGGTCCTCTCCAACCTGCTGTTCTGGCGGAAGCTCCGCAAGGCGCGGATTCCCTATCCCATAGAGGGCTCCTCCCGCCGGGTCTATCTGGTGGAGGCGGGCCTCCCCTCCCCCTGCCTCTTCGGGCTGTTCCGTCCCGCCGTTTACCTGACCCCCGCCGCTCTTCAGAGCCCCCACAGCCTCCGCCACGTCCTGGCCCACGAGGAGACTCACGCCCGGCATCTGGATCCCCTCTGGTCCCTGCTCCGGGGGATCTGCCTGACGGTCTATTGGTTCGACCCCCTGGTTTGGTGGGCGGCCCTGGCCTCCCGGACGGATTGCGAGCTGGCCTGTGACGAGGGGGCCCTCCGCCGCCTGGGGGAGGCGGAGCGGGTGCCCTATGGCCGGACGCTCCTCTCCCTCATCCCCGTGCGGAAAGCCCCGGCGAATCCCCTGCTCTCCGCCACCACCATGACGGCGGGAACGCGCCAGCTCAAGGACCGGATTACCCGCGTGGCGGAGAACCCGGTCTATCTGAGCCGAGCCCTCTTCGCCGCCGCGGCCCTGGCGGCGCTGGTGTGCGCCGTCACCTTCACCGGGGCGAAAAAGCCGGACCACTTCCGCGACGTGGACCAGGCCGTGTCCGCCCTGGCGGAGGAGCTGGAAAATTACGGCGGTTCGGACAGCGACATTATGTCCAAGCTGGTCGTCTACACCCCGGAGAACCCGCCGGAGTACTTCGACCTGGAGGACGGCGAGCTGCTCCGGGTCCATTGGGGAATGTCCTATTCCTTGTCCTCCAGCCTGTCCACCCCCATGGGCTGGCTCTGCTCCCTCTACCGGGTGGATTTGGAGCCGGACTATCTGCCTCGAAACATGGAGATTCTGGGCAGCGACGGCCAATATCAATACGGCATCAGCCGCCCCGACTGGGCCCCGGAGATAAAGCGGGGCCGGACCGAGGGCATGTCCCTGATGAATCAGGTGATCGAGCGCGTCCGGGAGGCCGTTCTCTCCTGCGAGAGCCTGAAGCAGGCGGACCGGCCCGACTGGAACGCCGCCGTCACCATCCCCCTGGACGGCCTGGAGCCCTACGAGCCCCAGGCGGCGCCGGAGCTTCCCTTCCCCTACGGCTACCGGAATATGCTGGGCGGTCTGGAGGACCCGGACCGCGTCCTGGGAGACTACGGCCTGATGTTCTTCGAGGGCGGGGACGCCTCCATGGGCGGCGAGGTCTTCGCCGGGGTCCAGCATAAGGCCATGAGCTCCTGGCCCCGGCCCTTCTGGTCCTTCCGCCCTGGGGCGGGCGGGAAATACAGCGCCTCCCTGTTCCGGAATCTCCTGGGCCACGACGGCTTCCGCATCACCTACCATGCCAACGACAGCGCCCGGACCCTCACCAACGAATATTACTACCTGAACGAGGAGGGCTGGCCCGTCCTCCTGGCTCGGGTGGAGGGCTATCCACAGCGCGTTGACCTGGACGGCGACGGTGCGGACGAGCTGGCCTCCAACAGCGCCCATGATGACTGCTTCTTTTTCCGCCGGGACGGGAAGCACTACCGGGCGGACCTGCGGCCCCTGCTGTGGACCGTTTCATCCACCGATGTCAAGTTCTTCTTCTCCGGCTGGGACCCTGTTACCCGCTCCATGCCCTTCCGGGCCTCCGTCTATCCCGAATCGCCCTCCTATGCCGCGTTCCAGTCTGCGAAATACCGGACGTTATACTTCGACGGGGAAAATCTCCTGGTCTACAATGACCAGCGGAATTTTAGCAGCCACATTCTCAATTGGCCGGACCTTCCGGCTGCCATCATTGAAGCCGCCCTGGAGGAGGTGCAAAGAGAGTTTGAGGCCGCCGGAGAACCCTATGACGACTGGCGTATCACCGATTTCAACGGACCTCGGAATCTGGAACTGGGGGGAGAGACTTTCCCGGTCTGTCTCGTCCGCTATGAGTTCCACACTCCGGAACCTCAATACTCTCAGGCCCTGGACAGCTCAGATCACTGGGTGGACCCCTGTTACCCGGAAGGCTTCTACCTGGTTTTCCGGGACGTTTCCCCGGACCGCTTCGGCTGCGAGGCCACCTATCAATTCTCTATGCGGCAGATTCCGTGGCCCTCGGTGGAGCAGCTTCTCTACCGGCTCTCTCACATTCCCCTGGGCACCGCCACGCTCCAGGCGGAAACCTCCGCCGCCTCCGCCGCCACCCTTGCCCAGATGGAGATGGACCGCCTCATGGAGGCGGACACTGTCAACATGAACCTGCTGACCTCTCAGGGCGGCGGACGCTACGACGCAGACCCCCAGGCGGGGAACGGTCCCAGCTTTGCCTACGGCTTCACCTCCGATTATGATTGGAGCTATGCCGAAGACCCCGGCGACATGCCCGCCGAATCCCTGCTGCTCATGAGCCCCGGCGGAGACCTGAGCCTCCGCTTCTGGCCGGGAAGCAGTCTGGTGCTGCTCAGCACCTACCGGGAATCTATCTGGCTCCGGGCGGAGCCCAACGGAGACCCGGAAGATGTCTTCTATATGGACGTCTTCGGTTTCATGCGCCGCTGGTACGACGAGGCGGAAATTACCAGACTCCAGGGAGACGCCGCTGTTCCGGACCGGGGACAGAGCCGGGAGGAAATCGTCCAGGTCTGGGCGGACGCCCATGAGGGGGCCATGCTGAAGGCCACCCCCGGCAGCAATTACGCCTGCACCTACATACGGAACCAGGACATCTGGTTCCCGGACTGGCTGGACAAGCTGACCGAGGAGGAGCTGGACAGCTTCTACCCGGAGAATACCAAGGGTCATGAGCGCTTCGCCTTCGCCTACTCCACCGTGTTTGTCCCGGAGAACGACGGGGCAATGCATGCGCTGATGGCGGGCAACACCGGACCCTATGAGGGAGACAACGCCCCCGCCGGGACCCAGGTATACAGCCGCCGCGGCTTCATGTACCTCACAAAGGAGGGCTGGCGCTGCGACAACCTGGGCACCGGCTGGTAAAAAGACGGCGGCGGTTCAATGAACCGCCGCCGTCTCGTATTAGAGAATAAATCCGTCGATGATTTCCCAGGCCATCCAGGCCCCGCCCAGGGCCAGAAGGGCGCACGCCGCCGCCCCTGCCCCAAAGCACGCCCCCGGAAGCCTCCGGCCCCGGCGCAGCAGCCGCCGGGCCTCCTCAAAGCAGACATACGCCAGCGCGCCGCCGCCCAGGGCGGCCATCAGCCCCAGGCCCAGGACCAGCCCCATGCTCTCACTCCCCCATCACCTGGAACACAATGTCCCGGACCCGGTTCCTTGTGTCGCACTCCACCAGGGTCAGGTTCTGCCAGGGCCCCACGGTGATCTTCCCGTCCACAAAGGGCACGGTGATGAAGGGGGACAGCAGCGCCGCCTTGATGTGAGAGGACCCATTGTCGTCGTGCCAGGTCTCGTGGTGCCGGTAGGGCACCACATGCCCTTTCTCGTCCAGGTAGGGGGAGAACACGTCCAGCGCCGCCTTCAAATCGTGGTTCACCATCCCCGGCTCAAACTCCAGGGTGGTCAGCCCCGCCACGCCGCCGGTGGTGAAGCCCGTCACCGTCCCGGCGGAGATGCCGTGCTCCCGGCACGCCGCCGTCACCGCGTGCTGAAAATCCTCCGTCACGTCGATCATGCCCATGTGCGCCTTGGTCTGATAAGTTTTCTTCTCCGTATAAACTGCCATCCGTCGGCCTCCTTGTCCGTTTTCCGTATTGTATCACGGTTCGGCCTGTGATACAATCCATATTGTATCAATCTAAAAAGGAGGGCTGCCCATGCGCGCCGCGCTGATTCAAATGCCCGTCACGGCGGACAAATCGGAAAACATCGAAACCGCCTGCCGCCGCCTCCGGGAAGCCAAGGCCCGGGAGGCGGATATCGCCGTTCTGCCGGAGATGTTCTGCTGTCCCTATGACAACACCTGCTTCCGGGACTACGGTGAGGCGGCGGGAGGAGAGGCCCAGTCCGCCCTCTCCTCCCTGGCGGCGGAGCTGGAGCTGTACGTGGTGGGTGGGTCCCTGCCGGAGCTGGAGGGGGACCGGGTCTACAACACCAGCTATGTCTACGGGCGGAGGGGGGAGCTCCTCACCAAGCACCGGAAAGCCCACCTCTTCGACATCGACGTGGAGGGAGGCCAGCGCTTCCGGGAGTCCGACGTCCTCTCTCCGGGAAGCGCCGTCACCACCTTTGAGACGGAGTTTGGAACCATGGGCCTTTGCATCTGCTTTGACTTCCGGTTTGAGGAGCTGGCCCGGTGCATGTGCCTCCGGGGGGCCAAATGCATCTTCGTTCCCGCCGCCTTCAACATGACCACCGGCCCCGCCCACTGGGAGCTGCTGTTCCGCCAGCGGGCGGTGGACAACCAGTGCTTCACCATCGGAGTCTCCCCCGCCCGGGACGAAACCGCCTCGTACGCCGCCTACGGGAACTCCATTGCCGCGGACCCCTGGGGAACCGTCCTCTGCCGGGCCGGAGCCGGGGAGGCCACCCTCTACGCCGACCTGAGCCTCCGCCGGGTGGACGCCGTCCGCCGCCAGCTTCCCATTCTCTCCGCCCGGCGGGAGGACCTCTATGAGGTGCGGGAGCGGTGAGCGGCGAAGCCTTTGCCACCTTCCGAGAGATCGTCCGCCGGATTCCCGCCGGGAAGGTGGCGACCTATGGTCAGATTGCCCGGCTGGCAGGGATGCCCCGCTGCGCCCGGACGGTGGGCTATGCCATGGCGGGCTGTCAGGACCCCTCCATCCCCTGCCACCGGGTAGTGGACCGCCTGGGGGGTACCAAGGCCGCCTTTGACCTCCACGCCCCCGGGACCCAGCGGGCCCTGCTGGAGGCGGAGGGCGTGGCCTTCCGGCCAGACGGCACGGTGGACCTGGAACAGTGCCGGTGGGACCCTCCCGAGGGATAGAAAAATGCGTGAAGGGAAGGCCCCTTCACACATTTTTCAGCTCCTCGGAAATGTCCCAGGTAGCGTAGGCGTTCAGCTCCATCCCCGCCGTGCCGCCCGCCAGGAACTCGTAATAGCCTTGGGCGGCAATCATGGCCCCGTTGTCCCCGCAGAGGCGGAGAGGCGGCAGATACAGCTTGATTCCCGCCTCCCGGCAGGTCCGCTCCAAGTCCGCCCGGATAATGGAGTTGGCGGCCACGCCTCCGGCGGCCACAAGGGTCTTCCTCCCCGCCAGCCGGGCCGCCTCCATGGCCCGTGGAACCAGGGTATCGCTGACAGCCTGGGTGAAATCCCGGGCCAGGGCCGCCCGGTCCAGCGTCTCCCCCACCTGCTCCGCATGGTGGGCCAGGTTCACCACCGCCGTTTTCAGGCCGGAAAAGCTCATGTCCAGGGGCGCCCCGTCCACCTGGGCGTGGGGCAGCCTGTACAGGCCCCCCGCCGACTGCCGGGCCAGCTCGTCCATGGGCTTCCCGCCGGGGTAGGGCAGTCCCAGGACCCGGGCCGCCTTATCGAAGCACTCCCCCGCCGCGTCGTCCCGGGTACCCCCCAGAATGCGCATGTCCGTGTAGCCCGCCACGTCGATGAGCAGCGTGTTCCCCCCGGAAATGGCCAGCGCCAGAAAGGGGGGCTCCAGCTCGGGGAACGCCAGATAGTTGGCGGCGATATGGCCCCGGATATGGTGGACGGGAATCAAGGGAACCCCCAGCCCCAGGGCCGCAGACTTGGCGAAGCTCAGCCCCACCAGCACCGCGCCGATGAGCCCCGGCGCGTAAGTCACCGCCACCGCGCCGATATCGCCCCGGGTACAGCCCGCATCCGCCAGGGCCTTTTCCGTCAGGGCGGCCACGGCCTCCACGTGCTTCCGGGAGGCAATCTCCGGCACCACGCCGCCGTACAGGGCATGGACCTCCACCTGGGAGGCGATGGCGTCGGACAGCACGGTCCGCCCATCCTCCACCACCGCCACGGCGGTCTCGTCGCAGGAGGACTCAAAGCCAAGAATTTTCACACATCCACCTCCTCAGTCCTCGTTCCAGGGCACCTGACGAATGGGCCCCTCCGCCGGGTCCCGGGGAATGCGGACGTAACGGTCGTACTTTTCCTTTGGAAAGCGGTTTTGATAGATGAAGCGGTTCTCCTCCATCAGCCGCCGGTCCGGCAGGGGCTCCGCCGACAGGTACAGGGTCTTGTAGTGAGCCCCGAAAACATCCGTGTCGTACCCGGCGGTGCGCAAGCCGTTCCGGGCGTAAAAGCCCAGGCGGCGCTCCGCCATGGCGGGGTCCGGGGCATGAACCGGAGCCTCGCTCTCCACCAAAATGACCGTGTCCTGCTCCGCCCGGCGCAGAAGGTCCAGCATCAAGGCCCCTGCGCCGCTGTTCCGGCGGCCCTCCGCCACGCAGAGGTAATCCAGCAGCGCCCAGCCGGGACGGCCCAGCCACAAAAAGCACTCCCCCGCAATCTCCTTCCCATCGAAGAGGCACCAGGGCCGGTAGCAGCCCTCCCGGCACATGGCCCGGATATTCGCCAGGGGCTTCAGCTCCGACGGAGGGAAGGAGGGCTTCAAGTCTCTCCCGTATACCATCGCCACCTGCTCCGGCGAAGCCAGTTTCAGTTCCATCACGTCTTCTCCTGTTCTCCGGTGAGGTCCAGGGTCATGATGACCGCGTCCTCCCTGGGGTGTTCATAGTAGTTCTTCCGCCTCCCCACGCCCCGGAAGCCCCGGCTCCCGTAGAGGGCGATGGCGGCGTAGTTGGAGGCCCGGACCTCCAGCGTCAAAAAGGACAGCCGGTTTCCCCGGGCGAAGTTCAGGAAGACCTGCAGCAGCTGCCCCGCCACTCCCCGGCGGCGGCAGTCCGGCCGGACGGCCACGTTAAGGATGTACCCCTCGTCCAGCACCACCTGGAGCCCCGCGTAGCCCGCCACGGCTCCCTCCCCGTCCAGCGCCACCAGAAAGGCCGCCAGATCGTTCTCCAATTCCTCTTTCAGCATGTTCCGGGACCAGGGGTCCGGGAAGCAGACCCGCTCCAGCTCCGCCACCTCGTCCAGATGGTCCCCGTTCATGGGGACGATTTGAACGCTCATTTTCTGTTCCATAAAACCGCTAACTCCTTCCGATTGTCACCGCCCGTCCGGGACCAGCAGCCTCCGGACTCCGGCCCGGTCGTCCCGCAGCAGGTCCGAGAGGCCCAGAGCCAGCCGCTCCAGAATCTCCCGGTCCTTCGAGACGGCGAAGAAATACCATTCCTCACAGGCGTACTCCACAAAGGGCCCGTCGTCGGGCTGGTACTGCCGCAGGTACTCCCGGACCAGCCGCTCCCAGTCCCAGCCCGTGCCGTCAAGACCCGCCCGGAGGAACAGCTCCTGATGCAGCGCCCCTGTCTCCAGCCCCAGGCAGAACCGCTCCCCGTCCTCAGACCAGATGAAGGGGGCAATGTCCTCCTGAAACCAGGCCGCAGGGTCCGCCCAGGGCTTCCGCTCCGGGTCTACCCAGGGGCAGGAGGCCGGAATGCGCCGCTCCAAATTGCAGAGCCCCCTCCGGCACACATAATCCAGCTCCGGCTTCAACAGCGGGAGCACCCAATAGAATTTCACGGACGGCGCCCTCAGCATGGCGGTGAGCGCCAGCTCCGGCATCCCCGGAAATTCGTCGTCCGCCACGGCCCCGGCAAAGCCCGCCCCCGCCAGCGTCAGGCCCCGGTATATAAAATAGCCGATGAAGCCCTTGGTAATCAGGCAGTACCAGGCCACGCTCCGCAGAATCCGGCCCGGCCAGTCCTTCTCCGGGTCCCAGTCCGGCGGCAGGGCCATCGCCAGCTCGATCCGCTCGGGGGAAATCTGATATCCTCCGGCTTCTATGACACAGGCCCCCGCCCCCACGGTGACGGCCTTCCAGAAGGGCAGATTCTCCGTGGGCGGAACCAGGGCCACGTCGATGTCCAGCACGCTTCCCGTTTCCTCCCGGCCCCAGGCCGCGATGGGGCCCAGATCCTGCAAAATGCGGGCTTCCACCCGCTCACGCTCCTCCGGGCGGTACCGGGCCTCCCGGCAGGCTTCCCGGCGGCGGACGGCCGCCGCCCGTTCAGCTTCCGCCCAGGCGGTGTCCTCCTCCTCCTGATGCAGGCGGTTCCGGCGCTTCTTCCACCAGCTCCGCCCATACACCCACAGGGCCGACAGGCCGAAAACAACCGCGAAGAACAGGACCAAAGCGCCAAACTCCACCAGAAGCATGTAGCAGAGGAGACTCAGCAGAAGGCCGATGCAAAACCGCTTTTTCCACGGCGGCTGTTTCATCAAGGCTCCCCCTCCTTCCTACGCTTCCTCCCGGCTGTACAGCGTGATCCCCAGCAGAATCACCCCGCCGCCCAGGACCACCAGCGGTCCCGGCCGTTCGCGGAACAGCAGCAGCCCCCAAACGGAAGCCAGCACCGGCTCCAGCAGGTTCGCTGTGGAGATGAAGGCCGGGGGCAGGTATTTGAGCCCCCAGCTGAACACGCTGTGTCCCAGCAAGGTGCAGAACACCGCCATGCCCAAGCCCGCCAGCAGATTCACGGGCCCCCAGCCGGTCAGGGCCTGTTCCCCCGCCAGGGCGGCGGCCAGCACCGTTCCCGCCGCCGAGAGATAAACCAGGGATGTATAAACCGTGGTGGACAGCCTCCTCCGGCAGACGGCCCCCAGCATGGTATACACCGCCATGCACACCGACCCCGTCAGGGCGAAGAGATTCCCCCGAAGGGCGGACCCGCCGGAGCCGTCCGCCAGAGCCACCGCCACACTGCCGCCAAAGGCCAGCAGCACTGCGGTCCAGGCCCGGCGGCTGAGCCTCTTCCGCAGGACCAGCACCGACGCCAGGGCCACAAACAGCACCTCCGTATCCACCAGCACCACCGCCGCGGCAATGGAGGTCCAGCGAAGGGACTCAAAGTAACAGGCGAAGTGAACCCCCAGAAAGGCCCCGCTGAGGAGGCTCAGGCAGAGCTCCCGCCGCCGGAGGTCCCGGAACTCCGCCCGGCGGGCAAGGGCCAGGGGGGCCAGCAGCAGGGCCGAAAAGGCCATGCGGTAAAGAGCCAGGACCAGGGAGGGCGCCGTGGACCAGCGAACGAACACGGCGGAGAGGGATACCCCCGCCACACCGAGGAGAACAATCAGGCGCTTCATAGACAGCCCTCCAGAATCCGCTCCGCCGTCTCTTCCGGCGTCAGCCGGGAGACGTCCAGCTTCTCTGTGCTCAGGGCGGCGTACCGCGGCAGATAGGACAGGCTCCGCTCCAGGGCGTCCGGCTCCCGCCGCCCGGCCCGGATGTCCGCCTCAATCCGGGCGGCCAGGGCCTCCGGCGAGGCGGTCAGGGAGACGGCGCGAACCGCGCAGCTCCGGGTGTCCACGCGGGACAGCAGACCGTCCAAAATCTCCTGCTGGTGAAGCACCCAGCAGAAAATCACGTGGTCATAGGCGGAACAGCGGAGGAAATTATTCAGCAGAAAGCAGATATTCTCCGTCACCATGGCCTTCGTCTCCTCCGTCACCCGGAAGGGGTTCGCGTCCCAGCACCAGTCCCCGTCCAGAAAGGCGCTGCGGTCCAGCCGCCTCTGGAGCTCCCGGCAGGCGGCGGTTTTCCCCACGCCCATGGGGCCGCCGATGAGGTACAGGCGCTTCATCCCTCCGCCTCCCTCAGCCTGGCGGCACACCGGTCCCGGGCGGCGAAGGCTCCAGCGGCGTGGAAGCTGAGGGGCTGCTTCGCCGCTTCCTCCGCCATCTGGAACACGTCCCAATACATCTCATCCACCGTCAGGGGCTTGCAGCGCAGATTCACTTTCACTGCCCGCTCCCGGTCAAAAAAGGTTGGAGGGGCGATATTCAGGACGTACAAAAAACCGTCCCGAACCTGATACTGCGGGCCGGAAACAGTCTTCCGGCCCCGGCGCTTTCCAATTTCCCTGCAAGTCTTATTCAAAGCCTTTCTCAGCTCCCGGACCACCCGCTGATTCTCTCTTGTCACTGCAATGCCTCTTTTCCGTATCTCAAATGAATGCCGATGTGCCCGATTCCCAAAATCAGGACTCCAGGCAGCATCCACCAGACCCGGCCGTATATCCCCAGCAGGAAAAACGCCGCCACCGGCAGGCTGGCCCCTGCCACGGGAATACCCAGTAGTCCGCCATGGTCCGGGGACTTCGAAAATAGTGGACCCACCAGCCTTCGTACAGCAGCATCAGCGCCGCCGCCCCTGCCAGCCACCAGGACCAGGGCGACCAGGGTCCCGGGGAAATGTCCCGGCTCAGCAGGGCTCCGCAAGTAACCCACACCTGCCCCGCCCGCTCCAGCAGAGTGAGGCGGCGGTCCTCCCGGGAAGGGTCGTAACCCCGGGGCTTCCGGCTGGTCCAGAAAAGATTCGGAACCGTCAGCGCCAGCAGGAACAGCGCCCCCAGCCGGGAAAAGCCGATCCGCTCCGTCATCCCTTGGCCTCCAGCCAGTTCTTTCCCCAGTGGGCCTCCGCCGTCAGGGGAACCCGGAGACGGACCACATGCTCCATCTCCTCCTCCAGCAGCCGGGCCACGGCCTCCGCCTCCCCCTCGGGACACTCCACAATCAGCTCGTCGTGGACCTGGAGCACCAGCCGGGCCCGGGGCTTCTCCGCCCGGAGGCGCTTCCACACCGCCGCCATGGCCAGCTTCATCACGTCCGCCGCCGTGCCCTGAATCGGCATGTTCAGGGCCACCCGCTCGCCGAAGGCCTGCATGTTCTTGTTGGAGGAGGTCAGCTCCGGCAGATCCCGGCGGCGGTGGAGCAGGGTCTCCACATAGCCCGTCTCCCGGGCTCTCCGGACCACCTCGTCCATGTAATGCCGCACGCCGGGGAATGTGGCGAAGTACGCCTCCATATAGTCCTTGGCCTCCGCCACAGTGACTCCCAGGTCCTGGCTCAGGGAGAAGGCGGAGATGCCGTAGACGATGCCGAAATTCACCGCCTTGGCCCGGCGGCGCATCTCGTGGGTCACGTCCTCCCGGTTTACGTGGAAGACTTTGGCCGCCGTCTCCGCATGGAAGTCGCCCCCCGCCAGGAAGGCCGCCTCCATCGCCTCGTCCCCGGCCATGTGAGCCAGAATGCGTAGCTCAATCTGGGAGTAGTCCGCGTCCACCAGGACACAGCCCTCCGCCGCCGTGAACATCCGGCGGAACTCGATGCCCAGGTCCGTCCGGGTGGGGATGTTCTGCAAGTTGGGCTCCGTGGAGCTGAGGCGGCCCGTGGCGGTGACGGTCATCTGAAAGCGGGTCCGCACCCTCCCGTCGGGGTCCATGGCTTTCAGCAGGCCGTCGGCATAGGTGGATTTCAGCTTGGCGTACTGCCGGTACTCCAGCACGGCGTCCACAATGGGGTGCTGAAAGCGGAGCTTTTCCAGCACGTCGGCGTTGGTAGACCAGCCGGTCTTGGTCTTCTTCCCATGAGGGAGCCCCAGGCGCTCAAACAGCACTTCTCCCAGCTGCTTCGGGGAGTTGAGGTTGAACGGTCCCCCGGCCATCTGGTAAACGGCGGCCTCCTGCCCGGCGATCCGGGCGGAGAGGCTTTCGCCGAACTCCCGCAGGGCCCGGGCGTCCACGCCGCAGCCCGTCCGCTCCATCTCCGCCAGCACCCGGCACAAAGGCAGCTCCGCAGACTGATACAGCCCCCACTGCCCCCGCTCCCGGAGCCTGGAAGCCAGAACGCCGTACAGGGCCTCCACCGCCGCGGCATAGCTGTCCAGGGAAGCGGCGGCCATTCCGTCTCCCAGGAGGGAGAAGGCATCCGGCTCCAGGTACAGGGGCTTTGGCAGCTCCTCGTTGAAATAGGAGACAAAGAGCCTCTGGAGGTCATAGCTCCCCGCCGTGGCCTCCAACAGGTAGGCCGCCAGGGCCGTGTCGAAGACAAAACCCTCCGCCGGAAGGCCGCCCTCCAGAAGCACCCGAATCAGGTCCTTGACGTTGTGGGAGACCTTTCGGACCTCCTGGGAAAAGAGGCTTGTCAGCAGGCCGTTCCAGTCCCCCTGGTAGCGCTCAAAGAACAGCTCCGCCATGACGGCGGTCCCCTCCCCGGCCTCACAGTAAACTCCCACGGCGGAGAGGTCCGGCCGGGCCAGCAGGGACACGTGGTCTGCCGCCTTCCAGAGGGCCAGCAGCGCCTCCCCCCGGGCGGGGTCCGTCACCATCTCCACGGCGGCGGCGGGTTTCTTCCGGACCTCCGGGGCCGGGGCGGTCCCGGTACCAAGGCCAAACTTCTCCATGAGCTTGGTGAACTCCAGCTTTAAAAACAGCGGGTAGGCCTCCGGGCCCGGGGCCTTCCGCAGGTTGTCCTCCGGGCGGAAGTCCAGAGGCGCGTCGGTGACGATGGTTGCCAGCCAGTAGGAATGCCGGGCAGCCTCCTCCCCCTCCGTCAGCTTTTTCACCACGCCGGGCTTGGCGGGGGTCTCCGGAGCGATCACGATTTCCGGCATGCGGTCATAGAGATGGCGGATGGAGCCGTACATCTGCACCAGGCCCATGGCGGTTTTCTCCCCCACGCCCTTCACGCCGGGGATGTTGTCGGAGCTGTCCCCCATCAGGGCCTTGAGGTCGATCATGTGAATGGGGGCAAAGCCGTACTCCTCGCGGAAGACGGCCTCCGTCATGTCCTTGGTGGTGGTCTGGCCCATGCGGGTGGAAACCAGCTTCACCTTCGTGTGTTCGTCAATGAGCTGGAGGCTGTCCTTGTCCCCTGTGACCACCACACACTCCCAGCCCGCCAACCCGCACTTTCGGGAGATGGTGCCCAGCAGATCGTCAGCCTCCCAGCCCTCCATCTCATAGCGAGGGATGTTCAGCGCGTCCAGCACCTCCTTCAAAACCGGCACCTGCTGGCGCAGCTCCTCCGGCATGGGCTTCCGGGTGGCCTTGTAGGCGGCGTCCGCCTTGTGGCGGAAGGTGGGGGCGTGAAGGTCGAAGGTGACGCAGAGGGCGTCGGGGTTCTCCTCCCCCTCCAGGCGCAGCAGCGTCGTCAAAAAGCCGAAGACGGCGTGGGTATAGAGTCCGTCCCGGGTTGTGAGGGGCCGGATGCCGTAGTAAGCCCGGTTGAGGATGCTGTTCCCGTCGATGACCATGAGCTTCATGTGGAAAACCCTCCTGTCCAAAACGCAAAATTGCAGTCTGGATGATTATACCACGTTCGGCCCGGATTCACAACAGCGGAAGTTTCGGATTTTTTGTTTCCGCTTTGTTACCTTTTGTTTTGTTTTTGTTGTTTTTTCCCGGAGGGAAGCTGTCATACTGTTTGTAAGCATGAAAGAAAGGAGCATTGCCTATGCGCCGTTTGGAACTTTTTGCCTTGGTGCTTGCTTTCCTGCTCACCCTCTCCGCCTGCGGCGGGACAGAAGAGCCGGACGCAATGCGGGACCCACCTCCCCAGGACGGCGGCGAGGATGTGACGCTCTATGACTGCGGCGGACTGGAAGTGGCCTTGCCTAATGAGTATCTGGACCAACTCCGGGTGGATACGGACTTTCCCGACGCTCAGGAGAGCTGGAAGCCCCTGATCTCCGTTTACGAAAAAGCCTCCTACGAGGCGGCCATGGAGGACTTCGGCGGCGGGGGCGGCTTCCTCTTCGGCTTCCTGGAGATGGACCAGGCGGCTTTCGAGCAGCACATCCGTTCCGAGGCGTCCGGCTTGGAGGTATTTGCCACCGACGGCGAACACTACTACGCCTATACCCATCCCACCGATGTGCAGTTCTACCGCCCCGGCCTTGGCGGAAGCGCTCTTATGGACCATCCAGACTGGAAAATCTGGGAAGAGCTGTGTGAAATCGGTCCCGCCGTACAGGAGGACTTCCTCTCCCGGAACAGTCTTTCCGCTTACAATGGCTCTCAGCTTTTCGAACAGCCCTTTACCTACGTGGGCGAACACGTTTATCTCAAATACTACTCCGCCCCAATCTATGACGGCGAGGAGCAAACGTTTGACATCCTGGTTCTCTCCCAGCCCGCCAGCCAGGGCCAGGGCGGCATCTGGGCTGTGGAACGCTGGCTGACCGAATACGGTTACGTGTCCCTCTATTTCCCGGACACTGGCATTCCCGCCGCCGAGTATTATTCCAATCTGCAAAGCACTTGCGACGCCGGGGAGCGGCCCGAGCTGCTGACCCCCGTGGGAGCGGCCCAAGCTTTTGTAAAGGACTATTTTGGCCAGGATGCCTCACCGGAGGACTTCGAGGAATGCGATGAAGCCGCGACCACCTATATCGAGGCCAATTTGCGCTTCCGGGAACTGGTTACGGACCTGATGGCCGGGCGGGATGTGGACGATATGGAGCTTTTGAAATACGTGGGCCTTGTCAGTGAGGAAAACCTGGGCATTTTAGGCCGCAGCGCGTATGCCTCCGAATGGTGGCCCGCCCTGCGGGACGCGCTGGAAGCCGCCGCCATAGGCGACGGCCAGCAGACCCGGGACCGGAACATGCTGGCTTTCTTCCTGACCATGCAAAACAACCGGATGGACCACAAAGAAGACTTGGCCAGCATCCTCCAGACCCAGGCCCAGGCGGACCCCGGCGCTTTCACCGCCGCCCTGGCGGAGTTTTCGGAGGAAGACCAGACATATATTCTGGAGAGCACCGGCATGGAGAGTACCAGCGTTGGCATACCGGCGCGCTAAAAAAGTTTTTCACTTTTCTAAAATTTTCTCACGCCTCCCCTTGCTTTTCTCCAATGTTTGTATTAGAGTAGAAGCATCAAATACAAAAAAGGAGACGACTAACATGAAAGTTCTGGAAACCAAGAACGCCCCCGGCGCCATCGGCCCCTATTCCCAGGGTTTTGAAGTGAACGGCTTTGTCTACACCTCCGGCCAGATTCCCGTGGACCCCGCCACCGGCGAGGTGCCCGCCGGTATCGCCGCCCAGGCGGAGCAGAGCTGCAAGAACGTGGGCGCCATCCTGGAGGCCGCCGGAGCCGGCTTTGACAAGGTCTTCAAGACCACCTGCTTCCTGGCCGACATGGGCGACTTCGCTGCTTTCAACGAGGTCTATGCCAAGTACTTCACCTCCAAGCCCGCTCGCTCCTGCGTGGCCGTGAAGGACCTGCCCAAGGGCGTCCTCTGCGAGATCGAGGCCATTGCCGCGAAGTAATCTCTCCCCCGGATAAAAAAGGTTCCCTGCCGCAAAAAAGGACCCGCTTTCAGCGGGTCCTCAGCCT
>CAJTZL010000011.1 GCA_910583695.1 uncultured Oscillibacter sp. | reverse complement strand
TACCTCGTTTATATGAAAAAGTCTGCCCTTCGGCAGACTTTTTCGACAGGCTGAGCCGGCCGACGTAAAGTCGGCCGGCTTGCTTCTGCCTGAAAGCGGGATTAGAAGACGCCCTGGGCCATCATGGCGTCGGCCACGCGCTGGAAGCCGGCGATGTTGGCACCCGCCACCAGATTGTACCCCAGGCCGTACATTTCAGCGGCCTCTACGCTCATGTTGTAGATGGTGTCCATGATTTGGTGGAGCTGTTTGTCCACCTCTTCTTCGGTCCACACCAGCCGCTCGCTGTTCTGGGCCATCTCCAGGGCGGATGTGGCCACGCCGCCGGCGTTGACGGCCTTGGAGGGGGCCACGATCATGCCCTCCTGCTCCAGCAGGAATTTCAGAGCGTCGTTGGTGGTGGGCATGTTCGCCACTTCGATATAGTATTTCACCCCGTTGGCGGCAATCTGTTTCGCCTGTTCCATGTGCACGTCGTTCTGCATGGCAGAGGGCATCACCACGTCCACCTTCACGCCCCAGGGCTTCTCCCCGGCGTGGAACTCCACGCCGAACTTGTCGGCGTAGTCCTTCACCTGGTTCCGGCCGCTGTTCCGCATCTCCACCAAGTAGTCGATCTTCTCCGCCGTGGTCACGCCGTCGGGATCATAGACATAGCCATCAGGCCCGGACAAGGTGACAACCTTGGCCCCCAGCTCCGTGGCTTTTTTGCAGATGCCCCAGGTCACGTTGCCGAAGCCCGCGCAGGCAATGGTCTTGCCCTTCAGTTCCTCGCCCTCGTGCTTGAGGACGTTCTCCAGATAGTACACCGCGCCAAAGCCCGTGGCCTCCGGCCGGATGAGGGAGCCGCCGTAGCTGAACCCCTTGCCGGTCATGACGCCATTCTCAAAGGCGCCCTTCAGCCGCCGGTACTCACCGTACATGTAGCCGATTTCCCGGGCGCCCACGCCCATGTCTCCGGCGGGCACGTCCACGTCGGGCCCGATATAGCGGTACAGAGCCTGCATAAAGCTCTGGCAGAAGCGCATGATCTCCGCGTCGGACTTCCCGGCGGGGTCGAAGTCGCTGCCGCCCTTGCCGCCGCCGATGGGCAGGCCGGTGAGGCTGTTCTTGAAGACCTGCTCAAAGCCCAGGAACTTGATGATGCCGGGATACACATTCTTCTGGAACCGGAGGCCGCCCTTGTAGGGGCCAATGGCTCCGTTGAACTGGCAGCGATAGCCGATGTTGGTGTGCCAGGTGCCGTCGTCCGCCATCCAGCAGACCCGGAAGGTAAACATCCGCTCCGGCTCCACCATGCGGGTCAGCAGGTCGGCCTTCTCATATTCAGGGTGCTTCTCAATGACGGGCTCCAGAGAGGACAAAACCTCCTCCACCGTCTGGACAAACTCCGGCTCATTGGCGTGCCGGGTCTTCACATGCTCGATCACACTGGAAAGATAGGCGTTCATAGAAACATCCTCCTTATAAAACATAGGGCATCCACGAATCCCCCACAGGGGTGTTGTCTTTAGTGTAACATTTGCGGCGAAAATAAACAAGGGCGGAATCCGGAATCCGGCGAAATTTTTTCCCGATCTTTCAAAAAATGCCGGAAGACCTTTGTGCAAAATGCCAACCATTCCCGAAAACGCAGGGAGCGGCACAAACTTTCAGCCGGTTTTCCGGGGAAAAGCCCGTCGAAATCTTGACTTTCCCGGGAAAAGCCGTATAATGTCTAAGGAAACTTCCGGGAGCCTCCGGCGGTTCCGCTTGTCCCGGAGGGACTGCATACCGCATACCGAAACGGCGCGCTCCCTTACGGGCGGTGCGCCGTTTTTCAGGACATAAAACAGAGAAAGCAGGGGATTCCATGAAACAGAGGACCGTGTACTGGCTGCCTTCCATCCGGGGAATGGTGCTCCTGTCGGCACTGCTGATGGCCTCTTCCGGCCTGATCCGCGCCGTCTGGGCCGTGGGAGAACCAGCGCTGTCCGTATCCGTCCTCCTCTTTCAGGTCCTCCTGCCCCTCTGGGCAAACCTTTGCTTTATCTGGATTCTCTTTTTGGACGGCCGGGAGCGGCTGTACCGCTCCGCCATCCCCGTGTGGCTGGGCTGTGTATTCTTTGCCGTGAAGGCCTTCTATTTCGTCTCCATTCTCCACACGGTCCTCTGCCTCCTGCTCTACGCCCTGATTGCGGTTCTCTACACCGCCACGGTAGTGGGAATTGTCCGCACGCAAGCCTTCCTGTGGCCCCTGTTCGGCCTGCCCATGCTGTACCACATTTTTGTGGAGGACCGGCAGAAAACCGGCTGGACCCTCCACGAGTGGCTGCCGGAGCTGTCCGTCCTCTGCTGCATGGCGGCTCTGCTCTGCCTGTCCCTGGCCATGCGGCGGCGGCCTGTAGAGGAGGACAGCCTCATCCGCCGCTTTGGCGACCGGAACGACGGGCGGCGCCTGCGGACTCTCTCCCCCATTTTCGCCGTGTCCCCCTTCATCATGAAAACCCGGAACACCTCCCAGAATTTCATTGCCGACCAGTTCGAGGTGACAGCGGTGGACCGCTACATTGCGGAAAAGCGTCAGGCGGGCTGGAAGGGCTTCGGTGTTCTCCATGTCATTCTTGCGGCCTACGTCCGGGCATGCGCCCGCTATCCGGGCCTGAACCGCTTTATTGCCGGTCAGCGGGCCTACAGCCGGGACCGGGTCATTGAGGTCAACATGACCATTAAAAAAGAGATGTCCACCGACTCTCCCGACACTGTCATCAAGGTCGACTTTGATCCCGCCGACACGGCGGAGACCGTATTCCGCCGCTTTGATGAAAAGGTCCGGGAGGTCAAGAGCACGCCATTGGATTCCTCCTTCGACAAGCTGGCGGGGGCGTTGAATCTGGTCCCCGGGTTGCTGCTCCGGGGGCTGGTGGCCCTGCTTCAGGCGGGGGATTATTTCGGTCTGCTGCCCCGCTGGCTGACAAGGCTTTCCCCTTTTCACGGCTCTTTATTCATCACTTCTATGGCCTCTCTGGGCATCCCGCCCATCCATCACCACCTCTATGACTTCGGCAATGTGCCTGTGTTCTGCGCCTTTGGAAGAAAGCGCCGGGTCTACGAGACCAAACGGGACGGCAGCGTTGTTCTGCGGAAATATGTGGACTGCAACTTCGTCACCGATGAGCGGATTGTGGACGGCTTTTACTACGCCTCCGCCATCCGGTACATCCACGGCCTGATGGACGACCCCTGGCTGCTGGACCGCCCGCCGGAGATGGTAAACCGGGACCAGCTGTAAGTCAAAAAGCCGGAAACCCTTGCGGTGCAGAGGGTGCAACCGGCGGTTGACAAACTTCCACTTGCCGCGTTCTTGCTTTTTCCAACCGGGCGGGCTAGCATGAAGCCAACCCAAAAGAAAGCGAGAGGATATTTCATGAAGACCTTTTCCGAAAAACTGCTGGACCTCCGCCGCCGGGAGGGCCTGTCCCAGGAGCAGCTGGCAGACCGTCTGGGCGTTACCCGGCAGTCCGTCAGCAAATGGGAGAGCAGTACGGCGGTTCCGGAGCTCTCCAAGCTCATCGCTCTGTCGGAGCTGTTTTCCGTCAGCGTAGACTATCTGGTAAAGGACCATCTGGAGGAACCGGAGCACCCTTCCGAGCCCTCGCCTCCCTCCACCGCGAAGCTGGAGGCGCAGGTGGAGGAGATCTCCCGTTTCTTCCAGTCCTGGATCTGGGAGAGCAAAACCAGGCTCTTCGGCCTCCCCCTGGTTTCCGTCTGCTTGTCCTTTTACCCCCACATGCTGCGCTGCCGGAGGACCGCCCGGGGCATCATCGCCATTGGAAACATCGCGGTGGGCGTGGTGGCCTTGGGGGCCCTCAGCGTGGGCGTTTTCAGCATTGGCGCCGTCAGTATAGGGACTTTCGCTCTGGGCGCCCTGGCCTTCGGTCTGGCGGCCCTGGGGCCGGTGGCCGTCGGCCTGCTGGCCTTTGGTCCCGTGGCCCTCGGCCTTTGGTATGCCGGAGGCGTGGCGGCTCTGGGCGGAAAGATTGCCGTAGGCGTGGCCGCCGTGGGGGAAACCGCCGTGGGCTATGATGCGGCGGGCAAACACGTTCTCCTCTGGGGGAACGGCCTGACCCAGCCGGAGGTGGAGGCGTTCCTTCTGGAGCATCACCCTAATCTCTGGAAGCCCCTGTTAAAGCTGCTGGCCGTCTTCGGTGCCAACATCAAGTGACAAAAGGAGTGGAGGCCAACGCCTCCACTCCTTTATTCCCGGTTCAGCATCTGCCGCTCCAGCAGACGGTAAACCTCCTCCGCCCCGGCGATCTCCTCAAAGCCCACGCCGGGCACATGGCGGCGGCGGTTCCCGTTTCCGTAAGCGGAAGGCCGCTGGAACCAGATGGTCCCCACGCCGCTGCGGCGGATTTCCTTTTGCAGCATGGGAATCTGCCGGTACATCAGGGATACCGCCTCCCGGCGGCTTACGATAACGGCCCGCTTGTCCGTCACGGCATAGCGCATCCCCGCCAGCCGGTACGCCCGGAAGAAGAAACGGCCGGCCAGCAGATAGAACCCCGCCAGAAGAAACGGGACATAAATCAATCCCATAAACGGCAGAACGGCTGCCGTGCGAATCTGCGGTCCTATGATAATGCAGAGCATCCCGCACCAGAGCAGACTAAACGGGATGGTATACCAGTCGGACCGCTGGAGCCGGATGCCCCGCTCCGGCACGCCCTCCCACAGCAGCCGCTCCCCCGGCTGCAGCAGGCCGCGAATGCTTTCCCCGTCCATCCAATCCCTCCTAATTCTTCCCCAGGACCTCCCGGCGGACGTAGTCAAAGGCCGCGTCCTCCCCCTGGTCCCGGAGTATGATGAGAATGCGCTCCAGCAGGGCCGACGTGGCCGGGTGGAGCAGGAGCCGCCTCCCCTTCCCCCGCTCAAAAAAGCGGTAGGGATGGCTGGTGTCAAAGTTCTCTCCCTGATAGACCTTGCTGGCGGCCAGCCGGTCGCAGAACATCTCCGCCACATACTTCGGCGGCATCTCCACGCCGCCGATGCCGCTCCCGTCCTGCTGGTAGTCGGTCCAGTACTCAAAGTGATGGCGGTTCCGGCCCTTGTGGTGGAGCCAAGCGGCGCTGCAGCCCTCCTCCCGGCGCTGCTGGTCGTTGGGACTGCGGTCCCCCTGGAAGTACTTCACACCCGGCCAAAATTCCGTCGGGGAGTACTTGGACAGGTCGTGAGTCAGCCCCTGCCAATAGAGTCCCAGGCGGAAGCAGTACTTCCGCACCAGGGCGCGATGGCGGTTTACGGTTTTCAAATGTTCCCAAAAATGCACCATGTATCATCTCGGTTCCGTTGTTTTTCTTATTCTATCACACCCGCCGGAAAAAGACGAGAAAATTTTGCATGGAATTTCCCCCAGCGCAAACACTACGCCAAAGGAAACGGGGGGATGGGATGGACTCCGCGATTTACGACTGCCCCATGGAGTGGGACCGCTTTCTGCCGCCAGGAACCCGGCGGGTCCGGCAGGCCGGGGAATTGACGGAACATATCTGGCCTCTGCTGGCCCTGACGCCGGAGGGCTGCCGGGCTCTGGCAGAGGCGGAAGACGGCGGAATCGTCTGCCGCCTTCTGCTGGCTCCAGGGGACCTTCAGGCCCTCCCGCCCTGCCTCCGGGCGGAGACGGTGATTTCCTACGGCCTCTCCCCCAGGGACAGCCTGACCCTTTCCAGCTTGGCGGAGCCGGTGCTTTGCGTCCAGCGAGCCCTTCCCCGCCCGGACGGGAGAATCGTTGACGCCCAGGAGTTTCCACTTCCGTCCCTTCCCAGTCCGCCGGAGACCCTGCTCCCCTTGCTGGGACTCCGTCTGTTGCAGATGCCACTGACAGAGGGCCGGTTCCCATGATATGCTGTGAAAAATAAAATTGGGAGGACCTTCCATGACAGCATTCGGGTGGATTTTACTGGCGGCGGCAGTGGGCGGCGCGGCGTGGCTGCAATACACCATTCACAAGCACATCCAGGGCCCCTCCAACTGCATGGGCTGCGGGAAGTGCGATAAAACCGGCGTCTGCATCCTCACCGGGGAGCCGGTAGGTCCTCGGCGGAAGGAGTAATGGGGAACAAACCCTTGACGGCGCAGGCCAGAAAGGCCGTCCCCTCCTCTTCGATGCGAAAGGCCCGATTGGAGAAGCACCAGGTTGCCATGATTCCCCGGACCACACTCTCCAGATAGGTGAACGCCTCCCCGGCGGAGAGATCGGCCAGGGCTTCGTCCATGTGCCCGGCAATCTCCTGGTACAGCACCTGGCTGAAGGTCCTTCTCTCCAGGTGCTCCGAGGGCCCCGGCACACAGGCCCCCAGGTTCAGGGCATAGGCCAGACAGGTCAGCTCATAGCCCGTGTACTCCGCGAATGCCAGCTCCAGGCTCAAAAAGCAGAGAATCCTGTCCCCCGCCCGGCTGTTTGGAAACTGCTCCAAAAACAAATCATAGCCCCGCAGAACGAACTTGCCCATATCCGAGTAATAGCTCTCCCGGACAATGTCCTCCTTGGAGGCGTAGTGAACATAGAAGGTCCCCTTGGCAATGCCCGCCCTCCGGCAGATTTCGCTGACGGTGACATTGGCATAGCCCTGTTCTTTGATAAGCCCCACCGCCGTGGAGAAGATGTTCTCCTTGGTGGCGGCGGCTTTTTTCTTTCGCGCCGTCTTCTCCACAAAGCGCTCCTTTCCACTTTCCCGCTTGACAAGCCGGATGCGCTGTTTTATAATACTGACCGTGGTCACTGACCGAAGTCATTATTATTTTATCAGAATCGGGAGGTACATGCAAGATGTTTTTCTTCAACCTTACCTACGAAAAGCCCCTGGAGGACATTGAGCGGCTGCTGCCGGAGCATATCCGGTTCTTGGACCATTGGTATGCGCAAGGGAAATTCCTCTGTTCCGGCCGGAAGGTCCCCCGCACCGGCGGCGTGATTCTCTGCAATTGCGAAAGTCTCGAAGAGGCGGAACGCATCCGGGATCAGGACCCCTTTTACCGGGAGGCGGCGGCCCGGTATGAAATCATCGAATTCCTGCCCACAAAGATGTCCGAAGGCTTTCAGGCCCTGCTGGAGGGAAGGCATGGAGCCTGAGCTGATTCGGGCAGGTCTTCCGGACCGGGACCTGTTATTCCGGCTGCTCCAGTATTCCCTTTATGAGGAGAGCGCCCATGACGGCAATGAAATGGGAGAGGACGGTCTCTTTGCCTATCCCTGGTTTGACGGCTATTTTACCGATCCGACCCGGGAGGCATACCTGGTTCGTGCTTGGGACAGTGGGACGCTGCTGGGCTTCGCCATGGTGCATCCCTATCCCCGAAGCGCCCCATTCCGCCATAGCATCGCGGAGTTTCTGGTTCTGCCTCCATACCGGCGGCAGGGAATCGGCCGGGCCGCTGCCCGGGCCTGCTTTCAGGCCCATCCGGGAGCCTGGGAGATCGCTCCTTCCCTCGGCAGCGAGGGCGCTTTTTGGTTCTGGCAGCGGGTCATCGCCGCCTATACGGGAAAAGCGCCTGAAATTCAGGGCGGCGTCTTTCGATTTTCCGCCGATACCCCATTGACAAACGCCGCGGATACGATATAATAACTACGGTTCAAACAGCAAAACGCCGTGAAAAAGCCAGCCCTGCGGGACGGTTCCTCAGCGAGAGGGGGAGAGTGCAAGCCCCTCGTTCACGCCGCAAGGCCGCCACTTTGGAGCGGTCCGCGAGGAGCGGAACGGCTCATCCCCGTTACCGGATGGCTTAAGATGTCCCCCGTTTAAGGGGGGATAATTAGGGTGGTACCGCGAAGCTGGCCTTCGCCCCTATGCTGGGGCGGGGCATTTTTCTTTTTGAAGGAGGAACACCATGGTACAGTATATTGTGGACGCGTTTACTGATCGGGTCTTTCAGGGAAATCCGGCGGCGGTCTGCGTGCTGGACAGCTGGCCTCCCGAGGAGCTGATGCAGAAAATCGCCATGGAGAACAATTTCGCGGAAACCGCCTTCGTGGTCCCGAAGGGAGAGCGCTGGCATCTGCGCTGGTTTACCCCGGAAAAGGAATTCGACCTCTGCGGCCACGCTACCCTGGCCGCCGCCTATGTCCTGTTCCGGTTTTACCGCCCGGAGGCGGAGGAACTCGTCTTCAGCACCCTCAGCGGGCTCTTGACCGTCCGCCGAAAGGAGGGCCTTCTGGAAATGGACTTCCCCGCCTACACGCCGGTGCGGGTTGAGGTGAGCGATGAGATGACCGCCGCCTTGGGCGTGCGTCCCCGGGAGGCCTGGAGGGCCCGGGACCTGCTGTGCGTCCTGGATCGGGAGGAGGATGTGGTCCGCCTCTGCCCCGACCTGCGCGCCATAGAGGCGCTGGGAGGAGAGATCTGTATCGTGACCGCCAGGAGCGGCCAATTTGACTGCGTCTCCCGGTGCTTCGCGCCGGGCTGCTCTGTCCCCGAGGACCCGGTGACCGGTTCCGCCCACTGTCTCATCGTCCCCTACTGGACCCAGCGGCTGGGAAAAACGGGGCTGACGGCCCGGCAGGCCTCCGCCCGGGGCGGAACTCTGCTCTGCCGCCTGGAGGGAGACCGGGTTTTCCTGGCCGGCCAAGCCGCCTTGTTCGCAAAATCGGAACTCTATGTGTAAAAAACGTCTAAGCGTTTTTATAGCCCATTAAATCAACATTGGAGGAAGAAACACATGTCACACCCCTATCACGGCCTGAATGAGCTGCGGGAGATGTTCCTCAGCTACTTTGAGAGCAAGGGCCATCTCCGTCTGCCCAGCTTTTCCCTCATCCCCCCCGCCAACGACGCCAGCCTGCTCCTCATCAACAGCGGCATGGCGCCCATGAAAACCTGGTTCACCCGGGAGGAGGAGCCCCCCCGGAACCGGGTCTGCACCTGCCAGAAGTGCATCCGCACCGGAGACATTGAAAACATCGGCAAAACCGACCGCCACGGCACCTACTTCGAGATGCTGGGCAACTTTTCCTTCGGCGACTACTTTAAAAAGGACGCCATCCCTTACTGCTGGGAGTTTTTGACCAAGGTTGTCGGCCTGGAGGAGGACCGGCTCTACCCCTCCATCTACCTGGACGACGACGAGGCCTTTGAAATCTGGAACAAGGACATCGGCATCCCTGCGGAACGCATCTTCCGCTTCGGAAAAGCGGACAACTTCTGGGAGCACGGCGCGGGTCCCTGCGGCCCCTGCTCCGAGGTCTACTACGACCGGGGCGAGGAGCACGGCTGCGGCAAGCCCACCTGCACCGTAGGCTGCGACTGCGACCGGTATATCGAGGTCTGGAACAACGTCTTCTCTCAATTTGTCAACGACGGTGAAGGACACTATGAGGAGATGAAAAACAAAAACATCGACACCGGAATGGGCCTGGAGCGGCTGGCCTGCGTGTGCCAGAACGTGGGCTCCCTCTTCGATGTGGACACGGTCATGAACATCACCAACAAGGTCTCCGAGATCACCCATGCCCACTATGGGGAAAGCCACAAGACCGACGTGAGCCTCCGAGTCATCACGGACCATATCCGCTCCTCCGTCATGATGATCTGCGACGGCGTGCTCCCCTCCAATGAGGGCCGGGGTTACGTGCTCCGCCGCCTCCTTCGCCGGGCGGCCCGCCACGGACGGCTCCTGGGCGTGGAAAAGCCCTTCCTCTTTGACGTGGTGGATACGGTGGTCCGCGAAAACGAGTCCGCCTACCCCGACCTGCGGGAAAAGCAGGGCTATATCACCAAGGTCATCCGCACCGAGGAGGAAAACTTCGCCAAGACCATCGACGGGGGAATGCGGATTTACAATGACCTCCTCTCCGCCCACAAGCAGCGGGGAGAGACCGTCTTCTCCGGCGCAGACGCCTTCAAGCTCTACGACACCTTCGGCTTCCCCATCGACCTGACTGTGGAAATGGTGGAGGAAGAGGGCATGACCGTGGACCGGGACGGCTTCAACCAGCTGATGGAGGAGCAGCGGCTCCGGGCACGGAAGGCCCGGGAGGCCCTGGGAGACCTGGGCTGGGCCGGCATTGAGTTCGGCTCCGAGGTCCCCGCCACGGAGTTCGCGGGCTATGAGGATGACCGCATCCAGGACGCCAAGGTAGTTGCCATCGTGGCGGAGGGAGCACTGGTGGATGAGATCGTCGCCGGTGTGGAGGCGGCCGTTGTCCTGGACAAGACCCCCTTCTACGCTGAGATGGGCGGCCAGACGGCGGACCACGGCGTAATCCTTGGCGATAAGGCGGGCTTCGAAGTCTCCGACGTACAGAAGAACAAGGGCGGCAAGTTCCTCCACTCCGGCCGGATGACAGAGGGCGTGCTGAAGGTCGGCGACACCGTCTGCGCCCAGATCGACCCGGAACGCCGCAAGGCCATCCGCCGGGCCCACAGCGCCACCCACCTGCTGGACGCGGCGCTGAAAAAGGTCCTGGGTGACCACGTGCATCAGGCGGGCTCCCTGGTGGAGCCGGACCGCATCCGCTTCGACTTCACCCACTTTGAGGCCATCACCCCGGAGCAGCTCAGCGAGATTGACCGGCTGGTGAACGACGCCATTCTGGAGGGACTGCCTGTGGTCACGGAGGTCCTGCCCATCGAGGAGGCCAAGCGCAAGGGCGCCGTAGCCATGTTCGGCGAGAAGTACGGCGACGTGGTGCGCGTCGTGGAAATGGGCGATTTCTCCATGGAGTTCTGCGGCGGTACCCACCTGGACAACACCGCCAAGGCCGGGCCCTTCCGCATCAAGTCCGAGGGGTCTGTTGCCTCCGGCGTGCGGCGCATCGAGGCCACGGTGGGCAAACTGACCCTGGAGACGGTGAACCGGAACCAGCAGATGCTGTTCCACGCCGCCCAGCTGCTGAAAACCTCTCCGGCCGAGCTGGAAAACCGCATTGAGCAGCAGCTGGCCGAAACCAAGGAGCTCCGTCAGGCCCTGGACAAGTTCAAGGCGGAGGCCTCCCTGGGCGAGGCACGGAACTTCCTCATGAGCGCCAAGGACGTGGGCGGCCTCAAGGTCCTCACCGCCCAGCGGGACGGCCTGGACGCAAGCGCCCTGCGGAAAATGGGAGATTTCCTCCGGGACAAGGAGCCCGGCGTAGTGGGCGTGCTGGCCTCCGTCAACGACGGAAAAATCACCTTCCAGGCGGTCTGCGGCAAGGACGCAGTGGCCCGGGGCGTGAAGGCCGGAGACATCATCAAAACCATCGCCCCCGTCTGCGGCGGAAAGGGCGGCGGAAAGCCGGACAGCGCCATGGGCGGCGGCACGGATGTGCTGAAGCTGGACGACGCCCTGGCCATGGTGGACGACTTCGTGGCCGGAAAGCTGCAATAAGCCTTTTGCAGAGGCAGCAGGGGCCAGGGAGTCTGCCCTCTGGATGCGAAGGCAGCGCTTTCACACGAAAATCATGCCGGTTTACCGAAGCAAGCCTGTCCAAAAGAAACGCATTCTCTTTATGGCGAAGCCAATCCTTCCGGAGCTGAAGGTCCTGGCCCGGGCAAACCCGGAGCGCCGGAAAGAGCCGACGCTGGGGCTGACCTGCTTGTACAGTGAAATTGCAAAGCTCCCGGGCTTCCAAGGGGGAGCGGTCCCGCTCCCCCGTTCTCCCGGGTCATGCCTTCAACCGGTTTACGCACGCCATGGGCGTGCACCCATAACTCAATTAAAAGGAGAGCCATATGCTGATTGAATTTGACAAGATGGAGCCCCAAGTCATCCCTCACATGCGGGGCGGCGAAAAGGAAGTGCGCACCAGAATGTACACCGACCCCCTGAACAAAATCATGCGGGGCCGCCTGATTCCCGGGGCCTCCATCGGGATGCACACCCATGAGACCGGAAGCGAGATCATCTACATCCTCTCCGGGAAAGGAAAGATCCTCTACGACAATGGCTGCGAGCCGCTGGAGGCCGGAAGCTGCCATTACTGCCCCAAGGGTCACGCCCACAGCCTGATGAACGACAGCCCCGAGGGCGGCGAGGACCTGCGCTTCTTCGCCGTAGTTGCTGAGCAGTGAGCTCCCGGGAGGACCTGCGGCGCTTCTACGCTCTGGGCATTGACCACAGCGTGCTGGGGCTGGAGCCGTGGCCGGAGCAGTGCGCAGGGTATTTCTGCACCCCGGTGGAGGCGGAAATCTTCGGTGGTCCCGGGGTGGACGGAGTCCACTACATTCTCCTGCCGGAGGACGAGCGGGTTTTCTGCGTGAATCCCGGCATGGGAGAGCCTGGGACCTATATCCTGCCGGTGGCGGAAAACTTCCGGGAATTTCTGGCCTTCCTCCTCTGCTGCCGGGACGAGAGCCCTTTGGCACAGCTCTGGTGGCTGGACGAGGAAAAATTCCGCAGGCTCCTAGAGGAGAATGCCCAAAACCGCTGGCCCGGCTGTGAGGAGACCTTCGCAAAAACGGACGCCGCCCTGGCGGCGGTGGCGGAAACCTTCGGTCTGGAGCCCCAGGACCCATTCCGGAAGGTCAAGGCCCTTCAAGAGGCCTTTGACCCTGCCGGACTGACCTTCTCCGAGGAATATTACGATACCCTGGGATTGGAACATCCAGGAACGGCATAATTCAGCCGGAGCCTTTCAGGGAACCACCATACTTCATCCGAAAGTGAGAGTAACCGATTCATGATGCCCAAGGACCCCGCAATTCTTTTGAGCTACGTCAACACAAAGCTCCGGGATGAATTTCCCAGTCTGGCCGAGCTCTGCGCCGCTCTGGACGCGGACCGGGCGGTTCTGGAGGCCACCCTGGAGAGGCTCGACTACCGCTACAGCCCGGAGCGGAATCAATTCATTTGAACCCCATTGACTATAAAGGAGGTTTTTCCATGTCCAACTGCCTATTCTGCAAAATCGCCGCCGGGGAAATCCCCAGCAATACGGTCTATGAGGATGAGGTCTGCTATGCCTTCCACGACATCGCACCTCAGGCCCCCACCCACTTCCTGGTGATTCCCAAGGCGCACATCGGGTCCGTCTCCGAGGTCACGGCGGACAACAGCGGCACAGTGGCCCACATCTTTGAGGTCATCGCCAAGCTGGCAAAGGAACAAAACCTGGAAAGCTACCGGGTGGTCTCCAATATCGGCGAGCAGGCGGGCCAGAGCGTCTTCCACCTGCACTTCCACGTCCTAAGCGGCCGGGATATGACCTGGCCGCCGGGCTAACGCAATTCCGTCCAAAATCTGCGGATTTTGGATGAGGGAGATGGTCTGTACTCCCCTGCGCGCACTCAGCCCCCACCCGCCAAGGCGGATGGGGGCTTCGCCCACTCCAGAGAGTAAGAAGTATTTTTGCCGACGCGCATGTTGTTGGCAAAAACCGATTCAATTTCCTTTCGCCGCCTGTGGGCGGCGAAGCTCCTGCGGAGGGATTTTTACGGGCCGACGTCCGGTTTTTCGCCGCCGGCTAAAGCGCCGCCGGGTAGCTCCCGGGCCCCGTTGGGACCGGAGGCAGAGGGGCCGGCGTTCGCCGTCTCCGAAGGTTCCGTCTGCGGTACAGCGGGTTCCGCGGCGGGCTGAGTCTGCTCCGTCCCCTCCACGAAGACATACTCGCCGGTATTCGGCTCCAAAACGCCGTCTTCACCGACGATGATTCTCTGGAGAGGTTCCCTCTCCCCGATTTGTTTCCGGATATAGGCCACGATTTCGTCCAGGGTCTCCGCTTCCGCAATACTCGCATAGGTACCCCGGTCAAAGGTCAGGCCCTCCGCCGTGTCCGCGAAAACGTAGCGGTTCCCCTCACCCAAGTAGAGCTCCGCAAGGTCGGCGTAGCAGAAGTAGCCATCCCCCTCCTTCCATCCGGTGTCCTGGTCCGTTGGGACAGGCATAAAAATGGCCTCACTGCCCACATCCAGGTCTTCCAGCGGGCCTGAGATGGAGGTGGACATGTAGCCCTTGGCCCCCAGCCAGAGAAGGCTACAGGTTTCCCCCGCCGTCAAGCCGCCTCGGATGGGGTCCGTGACCTCCACGAGGGCCCGGGTGTAATACCGCTCCATGAGCCCGCCGTCCGGCTCTACCATAAAATAGTGCAGCTCCCGGACGGTTCCCCGGAAAATTGCCGTGTCCTGGGTGAAAATCTCCTCTGGGGGCAGCCAGGCAAGACAGGCCGACATGCCGATCATCGTGTCGCCGCTTCCCGGGCCGCTCAGCTGGCCGATCTCCACGTCAGAGGAGTAGTCGGGATGGGTGGGCCGGTTCGGGTTGTCCGTCCAATAATCGGAGCCGTCCAGGCCCCCCGCCGCTGTTTCGCCGCCGGAATCCGCCTCTCCGGGATTAAACGGCCGAATAATCGGCTTCCAGCTGTCAGGGTCCTCCTCCACTTCGACAGCAGGGTTAAAGCTCTTGACAATCGCCGTCCATTGGAGCTGATCCCCAATTTCCGGGACAGCCGCCACAGTCACCGTCACCACCAGCGCCAAGCACGCCGCCAATGCGCCGAACCGCCGCCAGGGGCGAACTTGTCTCTTCATGATTTCCGCCGCCTCGATCTGGTCCTCCCGAACCTCCCCGACGGCGCGGAACAGCTCTTCTCTCGTCATAGGTCGTAGCCCTCCTTCCTGAGATGCTCCTTCAGGCCCTGCCGGGTCCGGTGGAGCAGGGATTTCACTTTGGACTGGCTGTACCCCGTTCCGGCGGCGATCTCCGCCACACCATCGCAGTACCAGTAGCGCCGCAAGAACACCAGCCGGGCCGCTGGGGAGGCGGTATCCAGAAAACCGGAAATGGCCTCCCCCAGGCGGCGGAGGTCAAAGTCCTCCTCCACAGACGTACTGCCCACGCAGTCCGCCAGCTCCTCCAGCACCGCCTCGAAGCCGCCGTCCCGACGCTGAGCGCTATTGTAGTCGTAGCGGTCCAGGGCTGTATTTCGGGCAATGCGCCCCAGAAAGGGCGGCAAGCGGGCGGGCCGTTGGGGCGGCATGGCGTTCCAGGCCCCCAGCCAAGTGTCGCTGAGGCACTCCTCCGCATCCCGGCCGTCCCCCAGCACCCGGCGGATGATCTGCCCGCAGTACGCGCCGTATTTCTCCGCCGTCCGGCGGATGGCCTCCTCCGAACGCGCCCAGTACAGGGCGATGATGTCCTTGTCCTCCATGACACGGGTCCCTCCTTTTGAAAGCTGCTTTCACCTATATAGTCGGAAAACGGGGGCCGCCGGTTGCGGGGCCGGGCAAAAAAACAAGCAGGGATGTTCCCTGCCTGTCTTGTTCTTACAGCATATCGTCCAGAGAATAGCGGTGGAGCTTCCCCGGAAGCTCCCGGCTGCGGGTGGCAAGGCCCGCGGCGTACCCGGGAAAGGTGTCCAGCGGGTAATAGTACTCTCCCGGCTGGAGAGGGGACTCGGAACGCATGATGGTGCCCACGCCGTTTCCGCTGCGCTTGGCCCGGGCCTCCCGGCGGACCCAACTCTGGAAAAAGGCCTCCTCCGTGCTCACATGGGCCAGACGGACCATCATCCGCTGGCCTACGGGGCGGATGCGCTCAATGTCCACGCCGATCTCCTGATCCGAAACCCCCACCAGCACCGCGCCGCTGGAATGGCTGATGTTAAAATGCACCTCCGGGTGCTCCGGGAAATAGGGCTTGCCCAAACGGCCCAGGGCCACCTCCGGCAGCTCCTTCCAGCCGTACTTCTGCCGCAGGGCCAGGCATAAAATCAAATAGGCGCAGAGGGGCTCCCTCTGCTTCTCCGCTTCCTTCATGCGCAAAAGGCGCTCCCGGCGGGCCGGGGGCATCAGGGGCAGGATGGCCTCCCGTTCCGGATCCGACAGGGGGCGCTCCATCCGGGCCGTCCACAATTCAATGGGCATGGCGGTCCTCCTTACTTCATTTCTCTCCCCTATTTTAAGCGTTCCGCCCCGACCTGTAAAGACCCCGCCGGAAAGTTTTCAAAAAATATAAAGAAAAAAAGAGGAAATTCCAAAGGCGCGGCGTATATAAAGACATCGCCGAAAAGTCCGCCTCCGCTGGCAGCTTCACTTTTTCGGTATGACCAGAGCAGATTTTGGCTAAACTGACCGAAAGGAGGGGACGGGCTATGGCGTTTCCCCAGAGCTTCATGGACGAGCTGGTGGCCAGAAGCGACATCGCGGACGTGGTGGGAAGCTATGTCCAGCTCACCCGCAGGGGCTCCAACCTCTTCGGCCTCTGCCCCTTCCACAGTGAGAAGACCGGCTCCTTTTCCGTCTCTCCGGACAAGCAGATCTACTACTGTTTCGGCTGTAAGCGGGGGGGCGGCGTAATCAACTTCATCATGGAGGAGGAAAACCTCCCCTTTCCCGACGCGGTGCGGTTCCTGGCAAAGCGGGCGGGGCTGGAGGTGCCGGAGGAGGAGGGCGACCGGGAGGCCGGACGCCGCCGCCAGCGGCTCCTGGACCTGAACCGGGACGCCGCCCGGTTTTACTACCGCCTCCTCCAGCAGCCGGAGGGACGGGCCGTTCAGGAATACCTGGACCGGCGGCAGATTCGGAAGGCCACAGCCGTGAATTTCGGCATAGGGGCCTCTCTGGACGCCTGGGACGTGCTGTTGAACGAGATGACCGCCAAGGGCTACAGCAAGTCGGAGCTGCTGGCGGCGGGGCTCATTGTGGACAACAAGAAGGGCGGATTTTACGACAAGTTCCGGAACCGCCTCATGCTCCCGGTCATCGACACCCGGGGGGACGTGGTGGCCTTCGGCAGCCGGGTGCTGGACAAGTCCGAGCCCAAGTATATGAACTCGTCGGAAACCCCGGTGTACAGCAAGCGGCGGGTCCTCTACGGGCTGAACCTGGCAAAGAAGAGCAAGCGGCCCAACATCATTCTCTGCGAGGGGAATCTGGACATCGTCACCCTCCATCAGGCGGGCTTTGACAATGCGGTGGCCTCCATGGGCACCGCCCTGACGCCGGAGCAGATCCGGCTCCTCTCCCGGTTCACCAAGGAGCTGGTGCTGTGCTACGACAACGATAACGCCGGGAAAATCGCCACGGAGCGGGCCCTGCAGCTTTTGAACGGCTCCGAGTTCTCCGTGAAGGTCCTCCAGCTTCCCAGGAGAAGGACGGAAGACGGAGAACTGGTGAAGCAGGACGCCGACGACTTCATCAAAAACCAGGGCCCCGCCGCCTTTGAGCGGCTGCTGGGCGGCAGTGAGAACGGCGTGGAATTTCGCATGGCCCAGATTGCCGGGAAGTATGATCTGGACAGCGATGAGCAGCGGGTGGCCTACAGCGAGGAAATCAGTGCCCTGCTGGCCGGGCTCCCCGGGGCGGTGGAGCGGGAAATCTACGCCGCCAGAGCCGCCGAAGCCGCCCGGATCACCCCCGAGGCCATGAAGCTGGAGGTTCAGCGGGCCAGAAAGCGGAAAATCGCCCGGGAAAACCGGGCGGAGCTCCGGAAGGAGCTGAATCCGGCATCTCAGTCCCAGCCCCGGGAACGGTCTTTGCGCTATGAAAACGTGCGCTCCGCCCGGGCGGAGGAGGGTGTGCTCCGGCTGCTACTGCTGGACGACGGCCTCTTTCCCGTCGGACCGCCTTTGGCAGAGGCGGACTTCTCCTCTCCCCTGCTGGGCCGGGTGTTCACCCTGCTGTGGCAGGCGAAGGAGGAAGGACGGCCCGCCGCCCTCCCCGCCCTGGCGGCGGAGCTGACGGCGGAGGAGATGAACCACATCACCGCTGTCTGCCAGCGGCCGGAGTCCGTTCGAAACGGGCGGCAGGCCCTGTCGGATTACATACGCGTCATACGGGAGGAAGCCGCGAAACGCTCCGGTGGAGTGTCGGACCCCCTGTTGGCGGCGGCAGAAAAACATAAAGACAAAAAGGGAGAAAAACGGAATGTCGAATAAGCAGGATACAAAAGAGCTGGAGCGTCAGGCGGACGCCATTTTAGCCGCCGCCAAAGCGAAGGAGACGGACGGCACACCCGCTCCGGCGGCGGAGGCTCCCCGGATCATGACCGACGAGGAGGCCAAAAAGGCCGGCATCATTCGGCTGGACGATAAGCAGGTAGCCGCCCTCCCCGCCGCCTCCTGGCTCATCAACAACGAAAAGCTCCGGGAGCTGCTGGCCCGGAGCAAGAAAAAGGGCAAGCTGGAGTCCGCCGAGCTCATGGAGGCCGTGGACGACCTGAATCTGGAAGGCGAACAGATGGACCAGCTTTACGACTCCCTGGAGGCGCTGAACATCGACATCAGCGCCGAGGAGGACCTGCTCGCCGAACTGCCGGAGGAGGGCCCCGCCGCCGAGGAAATCGCCGGCATGGAGGAAGAGGAGCTGGTGGACCCCAACACTCTGGTCAACAGCTTCTCCATTGACGACCCCGTTCGCATGTACTTGAAGGAAATTGGCAAGGTGGCCCTGCTGACGCCGGAGGAGGAGGTCAATCTGGCCCAGGCCATGTCCGCCGGAAACGAGGCGGAGCAAAAGCTGGCGGAGCTTCGCCGCCAACGGGAGGAGGGCGCGGAGATCGATCCCGCCCTGGAGGCCGCCCTGCGGAAGCAGTACCGGACCGGCGAGACCGCCAAGCAGAAGCTGGCGGAGGCCAACCTCCGGCTGGTGGTCTCCATCGCCAAGCGTTATGTGGGCCGGGGGATGCTGTTCCTGGACCTGATTCAGGAGGGCAACCTGGGTCTCATCAAGGCGGTGGAAAAGTTCGACTGCACCAAGGGCTTCAAGTTCTCCACCTACGCCACATGGTGGATTCGTCAGGCCATCACCCGGGCCATTGCCGATCAGGCCCGGACCATCCGCATTCCCGTCCATATGGTGGAAACCATCAACAAGGTCATCCGGGTCAGCCGCCAGCTCCTCCAGGAGCTGGGACACGACCCCTCTCCCAACGAAATCGCGGAGGAGATGAACATGCCGGTGGACAAGGTTCGGGAGATCATGAAAATCGCCCAGGAGCCCGTGTCTCTGGAAACCCCCATCGGCGAGGAGGAGGACTCCCATTTGGGAGACTTCATTCCGGACGAGGGGGCCTCGGAGCCCAGCGAGGCGGCGTCCTTCACCCTCTTGAAGGAACAGCTGATGGACGTGTTATCCACCCTGACTCCCCGGGAAGAGAAGGTGCTGAAGCTCCGCTTCGGCATTGAGGACGGGCGGACCCGGACCCTGGAGGAAGTGGGCAAGGAATTTAACGTCACCCGGGAGCGCATCCGGCAGATTGAGGCCAAGGCCCTGCGGAAGCTCCGGCATCCCTCCAGAAGCAAGAAGCTGAAGGACTTCCTCAACTGACCCTTTTGAAAGAGCCGGGAGGAAACCTTTCTCCCATTCTGACAGCCCGGCGTTTTGCCGGGCTGAAGCGGCGGCGAAGAGTGATCTTCGCCGCCGCCTTTTTCCTTATTTCAAATAGCTCAGAAGGCGGCCCGCCTCCAGGGCGGCCTGAGCCCGGACGCTGTCGAAGTCCACATAGGGATTATAGACCGCCTCCAGGGCGTCATGATTCCGCTTGGCCTCCTTGAGGGCGTCCACCGCCTCCTCCCGAAGCAGAGCGGTCATCCGGGACTGGAAGCGGAGTCGGGATTTGCCCTCCGTCTCCGTCATGGCATCCAGGCGGATGCGGCGGTAGGGCTTTTTGCCGTAATCCATTCCCGGGCAGGAGGTGACAAAGGCCAGCCCCAGGCCGGGAATCAGCAGGTGCTCCATGCGGTTCAGGTCCTCCGGAGAGGGGCAGACAATGGTATCCCAGCCCTTTTCCACCGCCGCCGCGTGGAGCCGGGCCAGGGCCCCGCCCGCCAGCTCCCAGGTGTCGGCAAACTCGTAGACCTTGGGGCACAAGGCATCCACACTGTCAAAGCGCCAGACGCAGCCCTTGTGGGTGAGACTGCCCAGGAAGCGGCGGGTGGTCTTTCCCCGCTGATCCCCCTTGGCCCGGAGCTCCCGGGCAATGACGCCCCGAACCCGGCGGTCCAGGCGGTCCGCGTCAAAGGATTTTGAGACGGAGGCTACGGCGTCCAGTTCCACCTGACGGGCGGCTTTCAGGCTGTGGTAGGCCCGGACGTAGGCGGATTTATAGGCGTGGGTACGGGATTTGACCTCTTCTGCGGCGTTCTTGGCGGCGGTGAGGTCGTAGAAGCGGCCCAGGTCTACATAGCGGTCGACTGCCGCGGGGTATTGGGGTTCGATGACGTGGGGCGACGTGCCGTCCGCGACGGCACAGCGGAGCTCCGGCAGTACTATGCCGTCCAGGGAGTCCGGGTCGCCGGAGCACCACAGGTACTCCACCGCCGTTCCCGCCTCCTCCAGACAGCGGCCGATCTCCCGCATAAAGGTATTCTTTCCTACCCCGGGGCCGCCCTTCAAAACCATGAAGTCATATGTATCCTCAATGTTCACCATCTCGGAAAACAGATTCCGGAAGCCCTCGCCGCTGTTGGCGCCCACAAAAAAGTTGGTCACTTGTGCCATAAGGTTTGCCCTCCCTAAGGTTTTTTACATGCTCAGCGTATGCCGGGAGGTCTTGGCCTGACAGTGGTTTTTCTGAAAAACGCCCCTCTCCCCTTCCGAAACGCCGCCTAGAACAAAAAAAGGGCCTCCCTTCCGGGAGGCTCCGGCGCTTTACAGCTCGTCAATTTTCATCTTGTCGATCTGGTCCCGGACTCTCCGTTTCTCCCGGACCGCCCAGTAGATGGCAAGCAGAATCAGCGTGGGGATGTTCCCCACCAGCAGAGTCACCAGCACCGTCAGCACATTCTGAGATATACTGCCGGTGTCCATGACGTTCAGGGGGCCCAGCAGGGACCACAAAAACGTCAGCAGAGGCAGAAACAGCCCCGGCCAGCGGCTCTCCCGCTTGGAGAGGAAGATTTGCAGAAAAATTCCTCCCGCCAGGACCACCAGCACAAACACAAAAAACGCAATCATTCCCCTCGATAAAATCGCCATCATGTAACCTCCATTCCATGTTGCCGTCGCTTCATCCCGGTTGTCCGCCAGACTCCAGAGCGCGCTAAAGCTCTTTTGGGTTCTTTTTCTCTCGAGAAAAAGAATCCCGGTAGGCGGCTATCAAAATCTTCGCGGTATCGAAATCCAGCTTGTCGTCCACCGCCAGCCGCTTCACCAGGGCCACGTAGGGGTCCGCCTCCGCCGTGTCGCTGAGGCGGATTTTCTGAATCAGGCGGTCCAGGCGCAGACGGACCGTGGGATAGCTGACGCCGTACTGAGCCGCCACCTCCTTCAAGGAGCCGGAGGCCAGGAGAAAGCGCTTCACAAAGGTCAGGTCCTGTTCGTCCAGGTCCGCCATCCAGGGGGGCAGGGTGGTCATCGGCACGGCCTCCTTTCATAATATTAAATATAAACCTTAATTTTATAAAAGTCAAGTTTTATTTTTTTCTTTTGGAAAATAAAAAAGAGGCCGCCCCGAAAGGGACGGCCTCCGCTGATTACTGATTGTCGGGCCAGCCGTTGGCTACGGCTTCCCTCGCCTCCTCAATGGTCTCAAAATGAGGACCCCGGTCTATGGGCTGACTGCCGTTGGCGTTGGGGAAGCCCTTTTTCTGGGCCTCTCTCACCTCCGCCATCGCCACGGTCTTTCCGCCTTTTCCACCTATAAATGTAAGCCACTCTCCGATCAGATTGTGTTCCTCGTCGTACATTGAGAGGGCTACCCCGGAAATATTGTTCTCTGCCCGCCAGTTCTCAAAGGCAAACCACTCATCGCCGCTCAGGTCGTACCCATAGGAGAAGTCCTCTTTGGTAACGTAGCCTTCCTCTTCCCCATTTGAAACGCCTATCAGGTCCGGCTCATAGCCCGCATACTCAACGTCTAAATAGCTCCCATAGGTCTCTCCCCTGCTGTTGCGGGGATAGTCTCCATTGACCAGCCTCTGCTCCGCTTCCTGGCGGGACTTCTCAGCATCTGCTCTGTCTTCCGGAGAGATGGGCCCCTGGCCGGAAATGACCTCTCCCGTGTAGGCGATCACGTCTCCCGCTTTCACCTCATCCCCCGTCTTCACCAGAACGCTCTGACAGAGCCGGAATTTCATAGAATACCCGTCCTTATACAGAATTTCCACATAAGGCCCGGACAAATCCGAAAAAATGCTGGTTTTTCCATTCGCTCCAGCATCCAGCACGGTACCGTCCATGATGGCGATGATAGGCCGTCCCGCGCCATCTCCAACTGAGTCCACTATCCCCACCGATGCGTAGAAGGGATTGATCTGACTGCTGGTGTTATTTCGATAATCATTTCTGTCAAAGGCCAGCGGGTCCGTGGCCACGCCATCCACCAGGAGCTCAAAGTGCAGATGCGGCCCGGTAGACTGGCCCGTACTGCCGACAGTGGCGATGGTCTGTCCTAAAGTCACGGCGTCCCCGGCTTTCACCAGGAGCTTTTCGCAGTGGGCATAGAAGGTCTCCTGTCCCCTCCCGTGGTCAATACGGATAAAATTCCCGTCCTGGGCGTTGAATCCGGCCTCCTTCACCGTGCCCTTTCCGGCGGCGTAGACGGGGGTCCCCTTCTCCATGCCTCCGATGTCCACGCCGGTGTGGGTCACAACGCCTTCGCCGCCGGGCCTTGCCCGGTCCCCAAAGGAATTATTGATCTGATCGCTGTCAACGGGCCAGATCATCTCCGTCCCCTCGGGAATGTCCTCCTTCTCCTCCGGCAGGGGCTCCACGGGCAAGGGCTTTTGATCCTCCGGCAGAAGCAGGGTCAAGGGATAGCAATAGTGGGCGTTTCCGTACCGCACATCCATGGTCAGCTCGTCATAGGCGGCGTCCGCCACCTCAAAGGAATAGGTCATCTGCGGGACCCACTCCGCCTTCTCACTCTCCTTCTCCAGGTAGCGGACGCTCTGCCCGGAGCCGTCCTCCAGCAGGAGGCGGCCCTGGATGAAGATGCTCCAAGGCTCCTCGCTCTCGGGAATGGTGAAGTAGATATGTCCGCTGTCATAGTGAACGCTCTCCACCAAGGTCTCCACCTTCAGGCTGTCGGAGGACAGCTTCCGGTCCCGGTCAAATGTCTTCTGCTCCTCCTCCGTCGCCAGGCGAAGGCCGGTGAGCCTGCCGTTTTCATAGATGGTATAGAGCTCCACGGCGTCGGGGCCGAAGGTGCTGTCTCCGGCGTGCTCGGTAATCCAGGCGTACTTCCCCTCGTCGTAGATGCCCCGGACCTCATGGCCCTCCCAGGTCATGGTCAGGCCGTTGCCGTCCAGGTCCGGGTCGTCAAAGGTCCAGGTCAGGCCGAAGGGCTCGTAGGGGGCCAAAGTCTCCTCCCACTGGGCGGCGGACTCCGCCGAGGATTCGGCCAAAAGCTCGCGGTCGGTGAGATTCTCGATTTCGGGCCGCTCCGCCTCCTGGGGCTTGGCGGAGGTGGCGAAGGCCGTGGTAATCCCCAGCACCAGGGCCAGGGCAAACAAACAGGCCAGCAGGGATTTTCGCTTGATGCTCATAATTGCCTTAATCCTTTCTTCCATGCCGTTCCGATGGGCGAAACCGCACAGAGGCACGTTCTTGTTTTCCGCAAGGCGGATGAGGGCCAGGGCGTAACGCTCCCGGCTGTCCTCCCCCAGGGCCAGCACCGCCGCCTCATCACAGCGGAGCTCCATATCCCGGTTTCCCAGAATGTAGAGGACCCACGCCGCCGGGTTGAACCAGTGGAGGCACAGCGCCGCCGTCAGCGCCAGCTTGAGGAGGCCGTCCAGCCGCCGGATATGGGCCCGCTCATGGGCCAGGACGCAGGTCAGGGCCTCCTCGTCGGTGAGGTCCAGATTTTCAGGCAGGAGAATCACCGGGCGCAGAAGCCCGTAGGTCAGCGGGGCGGCGATCTGATCCGTCACCCGGACCGTCACTTTCCGGCGGAGCTGGAACCAGGTCTCCAGACCCGGGCAGTCCGCCGGGAGGGCCTCCCGGAAGCGCTGCCGCCAGCGGACGTAGCGCACCAGGAACCACGCCGCCAGCAACAGGCCCACCGTCAGCCACAGGGCTGTCCAAACCGGGAAAGGCGCGGGGGCCGGGGCAGGCGGGGTGGACAACTGAGTGGGAATCGTCATCACCGGCAGGGCCGCCGGGGCCGGGGGAACAGCGGGAGACGCGGGGAGCGCCGGGGCCGCCGCCTTGGGGCGCAGAGCCTCCAGCAGGGTGTACACGCTGAATCGGGAGGCCAGCTCCACCGGCAGCAGCAGCCGGGCCGCCGCCAGCCACCAGAGGGTCACAAAGGTTCCCTTGGGCAGGCGGCGGAGGGTCAGCGCACGGAAGGCCGCAATGGCCAGGACGAAGACCCCGCCGGAGAGAGACATTTCCAGGAAGGTCATAGCCGTCTCACCTCATTTCGCTGACGATCTCCCGGAGGCGGCCGATCTGCTCCGGCGAGAGGGTCTGACTGCTGAGCAGGGACGCAAAGAGCAGGTCCGGCGATCCGTCAAACAGCCTTCCGATCAGCTCCGCCGTCTCCGCCTTCTGGATTTCTTCCTTGGTGACAAGGGCGTGGCAGAGGAAATTCGGCTCGCTCCGCCGGACGGCCCCCTTGGCCACGCATTTTTTGATGACGGTGTAGGTGGTGTTCACATTCCAGCCGGTCTCCTCCCCCAGGATGGAGGAAATCTCCTTGGCCGTCCGGTCCCCCAGACGCCAGAGGACGTCCATAACCTTCAATTCCGAATCAAACAGCTTCATGCTTCAAAGCCCTCCTTGCCAAACTATCGCGGTAGTTTATGGGTCTATACTATCACGATCGTTTGGCCTTGTCAATACTATTCTAGTAGTATGCCGTATTTTTTTCTCCCCTGCCCCGCCGGAGTCCGGAAACCTTGGGCGGAGGCAGGTTTTTCCGCGTTTACCACTTGTGCTTTGCCGCGGAATCGTTTATAATATGGGGCAAGTGCTGGTTCAGCCGGGGGCGGAAGCCGCCCCTTGACAATCGGAAAGAAAGGACGTTCTCATGATTCAATTCAAGTCTGAACAAGGTGAGATCTCCGTCTCAAGCGCCGTGTTCTCCAACATCACGGGCATGGCCGCCACCAACTGCTTCGGCGTCAAGGGCATGGCCTTCCGCTCCATGACCGACGGTCTGGTTCACCTGCTGCGCCGCGAGGCCATGAGCAAGGGCGTCAGCATCTCGTATCACGAAGACGATTCCATCTCCATCGAGCTCCACATCATCGTGGAAAACGGCGTCAACCTCCCCGCGGTCTGCCGGTCCATCATGAACGAGGTCCGCTATGTGGTGGAGAAGAACACCGGCGTCACGGTCCGGGCCGTGGACGTGTGCGTGGACTCCATGACCCTGTAAGGGAGGATGAAATCGAATGAATGAACAAATCACCGGCGGTCTTTTCAAACGGATGATTCTCCATGGAGCCGCCGCCATCACGGCCCAGAAGCAGGCCATCAACGACCTGAACGTTTTCCCTGTCCCCGACGGCGACACGGGCACCAATATGTCCATGACCATCGGCGCCGCCGTGACGGAGCTCCGCAAATCCGAGCCCGCCGCCCTGGATCAGGCCGTGTCCATCACCGCCTCCTCCCTTCTTCGGGGGGCCCGGGGAAACTCCGGCGTCATTCTCTCCCTGCTCTTCCGAGGCCTGTCCAAGGGGCTGAAGGGCCATGAGACCGCAGGAGCCGCCGACTTTGCCGCCGCCATGCAGGAGGGCGTGTCCTCCGCCTACAAGGCCGTCATGAAGCCCGCCGAGGGAACCGTCCTTACCGTATCCCGTCTGGCCGCCAAGCGGGCGGCGGAATGCGCCGCAGAGGAGACGGACTTTGAAAAGGTGCTGGAGGCCGCCATTCAGGAGGGCTACGAGGCCCTGGCCCAGACCACCGATATGAACCCGGTGCTGAAAAAGGCCGGCGTTGTGGACGCAGGCGGCAAGGGCTACCTGCTGATTCTGGAGGGCATGCTGGCGGAGCTCCGGGGCGAACCCATGCCGGAGGCCGCAGAAGAAGAGCCCCAGAAGGCCAAGGCCGACTTTGAGGTCTTCTCCAACGAGGAGATCACCTTTGCCTTTGACACCGTGTTCATTGTCCGCAAGAACGACCCCGACATGGACCTGGAGCCCTTCCGGGCTTACCTGGACAGCATTGGAGACAGTTTGGTCATCGGCGAAGACGACGAGGCGTTCAAGGTCCATGTCCATACCAACATCCCCGGCAGCGCCCTGACGGAGGGCCAGAAATACGGTACTCTGGAACTGGCGAAGATTGAGAACATGCGAACCCAGTATGAGGACGTGGCCGCCGGAAAGAAAGCCCAGAGCGTGGACGACCTGGAGATGGAGGAGGCGGCGATGGAGACTGCCGGGAGTCCGGAGGGCGGCCATGTGGTGGCCCCGCCGGAGAAGAAGTACGGTTTCCTCTCCGTCTGCGCCGGGGACGGCCTGGCCGCCGTGTTCCAGGATCTGGGTGTGGACGGCGTGGTCTCCGGCGGGCAGACCATGAACCCTTCTACGGAGAGCATTCTGGAGGGTGTGGACCAGATTCCCGCCGAGACGGTGTTTATCCTGCCCAACAACGGAAACATCATCATGGCCGCCCAGCAGTGCGCGGCGCTGACGGAGAAAAACGTGGTGGTCATCCCCTCCAAAACCGTGCCCCAGGGGATCACCGCCATGATGAACGTGGACTTTGAGGCCCCTGATGCCGAAACCCTGGCCGGAGCCATGACGGACGCTCTCTCCGGCGTCACCACCGCGCAGATTACCTACGCGGCCCGGGACTCCGACTTTGACGGCTTTGACATCAAGGAGGGGGACTATCTGGCTCTGGAGGAAGGCAAGCTCTTTGGAACGGACGGGACCCTCCACGGCCTCCTGGAGAAGCTGGCGGCAAACGCGGCGGAGCGGGACGCCTCCTTCATCTCACTGTACTTCGGTGAGGATGTGAAGGAAGAGGAGGCCCAAAAGGCCGGGAATCTCTTTGAGTCCGTCTGCCCCGGCGCGGAGGTTATGGTCCTCTCCGGCGGACAGCCTGTGTACTATTATATTATTTCCATGGAATAAGCGGCAGGCCCGGACCGTTGGGGTCCGGGCCTGTTTCGTGCTTAATCTGTTTTGAAAGGAAGTTCCATTATGCCGGTTGGCCGCTTCGCCCCCTCCCCCAGCGGGCGCATTCACCTGGGGAACATACTCTGCTGTCTCCTGGCTTGGCTCAGCGCCCGGCAGAAAGGCGGACGGATCGTCCTGCGAATTGAGGACCTGGACACTGCCCGCTGTCCCATGCGCTATGCGGAACAGATGATCAGGGATCTCGGCTGGCTGGGACTGGACTGGGACGAGGGACCGGAAACCAGAGGGCCGGAAGAGCCCTATTTCCAGAGCCGACGGACGGCGCTTTATCAGGCCGCGTTGGAGCGGCTGGAGGCCCTGGGGCTGGTCTATCCCTGCTTCTGCACCCGGGCGGAGCTCCACGCCTCCAGCGCTCCCCACCGGGAGGATGGCCGGACGGTCTACGCCGGGACCTGTCGAAACCTGACCCCCGCCCAGCGGGAAGAGCGGGTCCGGCGCCGCTCCCCTGCCCTGCGGCTCCGTGTGCCTGACAAGGAAATCTCCTTTATTGATGGGCACATGGGTCCTTTTACGGAAAACCTGGAACAAGACTGCGGGGATTTTCTCCTCCGCCGGTCCGACGGCATGTTCGCCTACCAGCTGGCGGTGGTGGTGGATGACGCCGCCATGGGCGTGACGGAGGTGGTCCGGGGTGCGGACCTGCTGTCCTCCACACCGCGGCAGCTTTACCTCTACCAGCTTCTGGGCCTGACGCCGCCGGAGTTCTTCCACTTCCCCCTCCTGCTGGCTCCCGACGGGCGGCGGCTTTCCAAGCGGGACGCCGACGCGGGTCTGGACAGCCTCCGGGGGCGGGTCTCCGGGGAGGAGCTGCTGGGACGTCTGGCCCAGCTGGCGGGCTTCCACCCCTCCGGCGAACCCAGCACGGCAGCGGGCCTGCTGTCGGAGTTTTCCTGGGAAAGGGTGCCCCGGGCAGATATCCGCCTGCCGGAAATACTGTTTGCATAGAAAAACCGGGGACCATGGTCCCCGGCTTTCTTATAGAAATGTTTCGATTTCCTTGGGCTCCTGGAAGTCTTTCTCCAGCATGGCCACATGGGACAAAAACGCAGGGTCGTCGAAGTACTTGGCATGATGGGTGCATTTCCACACACAGGACTGGCACTTGATGCAGGTCCCAGGCACCTCCACCACGTTTTCCGGATTGATGGCTCCCATGGGGCAGGTCCGGGCGCAGACACCGCAGTTGCAACATTTGCCCAGGTCCGTCCGAGGCTTGGCTTTCAGGAAGTTCACCGGCTCCCCGTCCAGGCCCTTGGGAATGTAATAGGGCGCTTCCGGTTCCCCCGGAACCTCCACCGGCGGAGGAAGGGCTTCCAGTTCCCGGAGCTTCCCGGCCGTTTGTTTGGCAAACTGTCGGATGGACCGCCGGTCATCCCAGTCCGGGCGGCCCTCCCCCAAGGCGTCGGTGAAGGCGTGGCGGCCCGGGAAGGCCCCCGCCGCCACGGTGTGAAAGCCCCTTGCCTCCAGCAGGGCGCAGAGCTCCGCCAGGGAGTTGTCATAGGCCCGGTTGCCGAACGTCACCACCGCCACCGCCAGGGTCCCGTTTCCCTGGAGTCGGGCCCAGAAATCCGGGGCAATCTTGTTGGGCATCCGGCCGGCATAGGTGGGCGAACCCACAACCACCAGGTCCCCGGGACCGAAAGCCTGATCCACTGACCGCTCGTCGGGCTTCCGGAAGCCGTGGAAGACCGCCTGAGGCAGACCCAGTTCCTCTTCCAGGCCCTCCACCAGGGCACGGACCACCTTTTCCGTCACGCCGGTGGCACTGTAGCAGAGCCCGTGAATCTGTTTCACTTCCATGGAATCTCCTCCAGTCTCACAGGGAAAAATCCTCTTCGCTGAGTCTTTGGGTATCCAGCGCCGCCGGGCGGGGCGGCACCCGCTTCAAGGGGTCGTACCGGAAAGCCCGACAGGCGTGCTCCACCGGCACCACGCCCCGCTTCACGCAGGCCACCTCCCGTTCGTTCAGCTGCTGGCCCCGCTTGCAGTAGGCGCAGCGGGGATCAATGTCTTTTCGAAAAAGCATAGGGGCCTTCCTCTCCCGCCGGGCGGCGGAAAGTCCCCGGCTTTTGATATGGAACATGCCGGAGGCGGCTCAGAGCGTTCTCAGGCAGACATGTTCATTTTCCGCAGCGGCGTTGATGCCGATGATAGGTTCTTCGTAGCTGTTGATGATCTTGGTCGCCATGGGATCCTCCAGCTCCTTCTGGATGGTCCGCCGGAGGTTCCGGGCCCCATAGGTCCGGGAGTAGGACTTCTTGGTTAGGAAGTCCACCAGAGTGGCGTCGTAGGTGAAGGTAATGCCCTTCTCCTTCAAGGAATCCTTCAGCTCGTCCAGCATGATCCGGGCGATAGACTGGAAATCCTTCTCCGAGAGGCGGTTGAAGGTGATGACCGCATCCACCCGGTTGATGAACTCCGGCCGGAGGAACTGCTGGAGGGCCTTCATGGCCTTCTCGCTGTCCTGCTGGCTCAGGCTCCGGTCAAAGCCCACGGTCCCCTCCTTGGTGGCGCTTCCGGCGTTGGAGGTCATGACAATGATGGTATTTTCAAAGTTTACCTTCCGTCCGTGGGCGTCGGTGATCTCTCCGTCGTCCAGAATCTGGAGGAGCACATTCAGCACGTCGGGGTGGGCCTTTTCAATCTCGTCAAAGAGGACGACGGCGTAGGGCTTCCGGCGAATCTTCTCCGTCAGCTGCCCCGCCTCGTCATAGCCCACGTAGCCAGGGGGGGAGCCCACGATACGAGAGACGGAGTGCTTTTCCATAAACTCCGACATGTCCAGGCGAATCAGGGCGTCGGGAGTGTTGAAGAGGTCTGTGGCCAGCTGCTTCACCAGCTCCGTCTTCCCTACGCCGGTGGAGCCCACAAAGATGAAGCTGACAGGCTTGTGCTTGGGAGAGATGCCCACCCGGTTCCGGCGGACGGCGGCGGACACGGCCTCGATGGCCTCGTCCTGGCCGATGATGTGGTCCTTCAAGCGCTCCTCCAGCTGGCTGAGGCGCTGGAACTCCTGCTCCCGGATGCGGGAGGCGGGAATCTTGGTCCACAGTTCAATGACGTGGGCCAGATTCTCCATGGTCAGCTGGGGGCATCCCTTCTCGTCGATGACGCTGAGCTCCGTGGAGAGCTGGAGGTCCCGGCTCTTCAGCTCCGCCATGCGGGCGTAGTCCTCTTCGGACTTCTCCTCCTTCTCCTCCAGCATGGTCCGCTCCTTGGCGTAGTCGTCCATCTCCCGCTGGATCTGCATCCGCCGGGAGATGTCCGGGTCCTTGAGGTTCAGGTCACTGCTGGCCTCGTCGATGAGGTCAATGGCCTTATCCGGCAGAAAGCGGTCCGTGATGTACCGCTCGCTGAGGAGCACCGCCTGACGGAGGATGCCTTCCGTCAGCTTTACGCCGTGGAACTCCTCGTATTTGGGGGCCAGACCCTTCAAAATCTGGACGGAGTCCTCCACAGAGGGCTCGTTCACCGTCACCGGCTGGAAGCGCCGCTCCAGAGCGGAGTCCTTTTCAATGTGCTTGCGGTATTCGTTGAAGGTGGTGGCACCGATGACCTGGATTTCCCCCCGGCTCAGGGCGGGCTTCAAGATGTTGGCGGCGTTCATACTGCCCTCGGCGTCTCCCGCCCCCACCAGATTGTGGACCTCGTCGATCATCAATATGATGTTCCCCAGGCGCTTCACCTCGTCGATCAGGCCCTTCATCCGGCTCTCGAACTGGCCCCGGAATTGAGTGCCCGCCACAAGGGCCGTCAGATCCAGGAGGTAGACCTCCTTCTCCCGGAGCTTGAAGGGCACGTCGCCCTCGGCGATGCGCTGAGACAAGCCCTCGGCGATGGCGGTTTTACCCACGCCGGGCTCTCCGATCAGGCAGGGGTTGTTCTTCTGGCGGCGGTTCAGAATCTGAACCACCCGCTCAATCTCCTCCGCCCGGCCGATCACCGGGTCCAGCTTGCCGTCCTTGGCCTTCTGGGTCAGGGAGATGCAGTAATTCTCCAGGTACTTCCGCTTGGTGTTCTTGGAGGACTCCTTTTTCTCCCGGCGCTCGCTTCGGCCCTCCTCGGCGCTCTCCTTGGAGGAATCGCCGCCGGAGAACAGGCGGTTCAGGAAGGGGAAGGTAGCGGTTTTTCCCTCTTCTTCTCCGCCGTCCTCCTCACCGCCGGGGAGGTCCTCAATGTTTTCCACGCCGTTCATGGCCTGCATCATTTCGCTGTTCAGGGTCTCCAGGTCCTCGTCGGAGATGCCCATGCGCTTCATCATGTCGTCCACCTGGGGAAGCCCCAGCTCCTTTGCGCATTTCAGGCACAGGCCCTCGTTGATGGTCTTCTCGCCGTCCAGCTTGGAGATGAATACCACGGCGACGTTTTTCTTGCATCTGGAACAAAGTGTCGGCTGCATACCTTTTAAACCTCCACGCGCCCCTTGGGCGCCATTCTTATCGAAATATCGGGCCTCATGGAGGCCGTCCGGCCGGGCCGGAATTTATATGCCCAGGAATTTCAAAGCATCCAGGGGCGTATAGGTGATGAAAAACCGGAAAATCCGGCAGTCCTCCTGACCGTCGAAGGAGACCCCCGCCAGCCGCAGCACCCAGACCGCCAGAAACAGCAGCAGGGCCCCCTCCGCCAGCCCCACCAGACCGCCGCCCACGGCGTTAAGCCCGTGGAGGCCCGGCAGTTTCAGAACCGCGTCCAGCATCCGCACCAGCAGGTGCAGGGCAATGCTCAGCAGGACAAAGGAGAGCATGTACAGCACGCCGTAGAGCATGGACTGGGCCACGCTTCCAATCACGGCGGTCATCAAGTGGACTCCGGTATCCCGAACGGCGTCCTGAGCCCGGAAGACCAGCGCGTCCCACTGGGTCTCATCAATACCCAGCAGGCCCAGCATATCCGTGACGGACAGCTGGTCCTCCGGCTGTTCGCCGGGATACCGCTGTTGAAGGGCCTCATCCAGGCGGGACTCCAGCCGCTTTTCTATCACCGGCACAATGAGCTTCGCCGCCGGGGCCGACAGGGCCGAGGCGATGATGCCTGCCCCCGCCAGGGACAGCGCCAGCACCAGCAGTCCCGCCAGGGTCCGCAGCAGTCCCTTCCAGGCTCCCAGAATTGCAAAACCCGCCAGCACCGCCACGGCGATGGCATCTATTATAACAGGTGTCATCAAACTTTCCTACCTCTTCCCCTGTAAACGTTTTGTGAACATGCCGCTTATTTTCATGCAGTCAAGGCAAAAACAGGCTGGCGGAGTTTCCGGACAGCAGCAGCGCCGACCCGTCGGAGCGCATCAGGACCTCCCGGGCTTCCCCTGTCCCCTGGAGGGTGGCATAGGGCTGGAGATCCGAGTTGTAGACCGCCAGATGGTCGGCATAGAGCACCGCCAGATACCGGCCGGAGGCGGAGACATCCAGCACCTCCTCCCGGACATCCAGGGAGCCCAGGACCTCTCCGCTCTTGTCCACGGTGACAAGCCGCCCCACGCTGCCGGAGCGGTAGCGGTTCAGCAGCAGCGCGGAAAAGCCCGTGCCGCCCAGATCATACTCCCGCAGGTAGGACCCGCCGTAGGCGTAGGTCCCGGTGATTTCGCCGCCGGTATTGGCAAAGGTCAAGGCGGCGTCGGAAACCGTGGTCAGCCGTCCCTCCTGCTCTCCGATGGCGGCCACCAGCCCGCCGGAGATGCTGTAATTTGCCGCGGGCTCCTTCGCGTCCTTGGAGAGGTCATAGAGGCCAATGCTGCTGACAAAGACGCCGTTCTCCTGGCCAAGCGTCACCGCCGCCAGATGCTCCCCGAAAACATACCCGTCCAGCACAAAGCGCTGGGAGGACTTGAACTCAAAGGAGGGGTCCGGCCCCAGGGCCCGGTCGTAGACCTTGACGCTTCCCTTGTAGCCCTTCTTCTGAGCCGTTACCGCCAGCTCCCCGTTTTGGTTCAGCGTGGCGGATATGTAGGGCTCCTCCTCATCGGCGGTGAGCTCCAGCAGGGGGCCCGACTGGTCCAGCACGTACAGCGACGTGCCCCCCACGTCGTAGGCCGCCGCCCGGCCGCCGCCGGAGACCAGGGCCGGTGCCGTCATGGTCACTGGGGTGGACCAGACCTCCTGCCCCGCGCTGTTGTACAGGCTCAGGGACGCATCCGACAGCACCGCCAGACTTTCCCCCAGGAGGGCAAAGCGGTTTTGGGAGGACGCGTCGAAGTGGTAGACCGTCTCGCCCCCCACCTGCTCCGCCCGTCCGTAGTGGAGGTAGCGGCGGAGAATGTCGAACCCCGTGCCGTCCCGGTAGGCCGCGAACAGCACCACCAACAGCACCACAGCCAGCATCAGGAGAAAGCTCAGGAAGCTGCGGACGGGGTGCCGCCCCTCTTTGGATTTGTCCACACGTTTTTCACTCATTCAGCCGTTCATCCTCATACCAGATTCTCGTCAGGTACAGCCCGCCGGGGGGCACCGTGGGCCCCGCCAGGGTCCGGTCCCCGCTCTCCAGAATGGCGGGGATCTCCTCCGGAGCAAACTTGCCCTCGGCGGCGTACAGCACGGTGCCGGTAATGGCCCGGACCATATTGTACAAAAAACCGTCTGCGCAGATGCGGAGCTCCAAAAGGTCTCCGTTCCGGGTCACGTCGCACCAGTAAATGGTCCGGACCGTGGTTCTCGTCTCCGTACCCACGCTGCGGACGGCCCGGAAATCGTGGGTCCCCACAAACATATGGGCAGCCCGGTTCAAAAAGTCCTCATCCAGCCGTTTCGGATAAAAATAGGCCCGGTTGACGTAGAAGGGATTTTTGAAGCGGGAGTTGTAAATGCGGTAGGTATACTCCTTTTTGATGCAGGAGCCGATGGCGTTGAAGTCCTCCGAAACCTCCACCGCCTCCCGGACGGCAATATCCTCCGGAGTGTGGGTGTTGATGGCGTAGGGCATCCGGTCAATGGGAATGCGGCTCTCCGTGCGGAAATTGGCCACGTACCGCTCCGCGTGAACCCCCGCGTCCGTCCGGCCGCAGCCGGTGAGATGGACGGGTCCCCCGCAGACCTTGGAGATGGCCCTTTGCAGAGTTTCGCAGACGGAGGCGGCGTTTTTCTGCACCTGCCAGCCATGATAGGCCGTTCCATTGTAGGTGAGCTTCAAGGCAATGTTCCGCATAGCGCCTCCTGTTTCCTCTCAAATTTCAAGGCCCTCTATGACTCCGGCAGAATCTCTATCAGCGTCACCTCTGGGCGGTTAAAAAGCCTGGGTATCCGGGTGCTCTCCCGGGCCAGTCCCCGGCTGACCGCCAGCCGGGCCTCCCCCACTTCATAGCATCCCCCAGCATAGGCCGGGAACAGCCCCTGCCCCGGCGCAAAAAGTCCGTTCACCAGACCCGGAAGCCGCCACTGCCCGCCGTGGGCGTGGCCGGACACCACCAGATCAAAGGGATATTGCAGATAGAGCCGGAATTTCTCAGGCCGGTGGGCCAGCAGGACGGAAAAAGTCTCCTTCCGGACGCCCGCCCCCGCCTGTTCCAACTCCAGCCCCAGCGCTCCGGAATCCGGGTCGTCCACTCCCCAAAGGTCCATCTGCTGCCCGTTCAGCTCCACGGCCTCTCCATCGCCCCGGAGAACCCGGACACCCAGGTTCTCCATCCCCCGGCAAATGCGCTCCGCCTCCCCGGTCCGCCACTCGTGGTTTCCGGTGACATAAAAGCAGGGATACCTTGCCGCCAGAGCCTGGACTGCCGTCCAGGCGGGCTCCTCCGGCATGACGTCGTCCACCATGTCCCCGGCCATGAGCACCGCGTCCGGTCCCGCCGCCGCCACGGCCTCCAGCAGAGTCCTCTGCTCCGGACCGTAAACGCAGCTGTGGAGATCCGACAGCACCACCAGCCGCACCGGCGCGGCCACTTTGGGCGTAGCAGCGGAATAGGACACCGTTTGAAGCCGCACATCCAGCGCCGCCAGCGCGGCCACCGCGCATAACGCCGCCGCAGCCCAGCGTTTTCGTTTCAAAGCGTTCCCTTCTTTCAGTCCCAGGTCAGCCTGGGCCAGTCCGCCGCCGGCGTGGGCAAACCAATGTCCTCAATACCGTTTTCGCTGATGCTCCAGCCATACAGGTAAAACTCATAGCCAAGGCCGGAGGCGTCCCGGCAGAAGAAGGTCAGGAAAAGCTGATCTCCAATTCCAACCTCTGCGGACAGGTCCCCGCAGGTATATTGATCAATTGTATCCCCGAATATGGCCGTCTTTTCCATTGCAATGTCCCCGTTCCGCCGGAGGCGGAACACCTGACCGGAGAGATTGGAGAGGCTCTTTCCGGAGACAGTCAGCTCCGCATTGCAGCTCTGTACCGCCAGCACGCCGTTATTCTCCGCGTCTCGGGTGTAATCCGGCGCGGCGCAGCCCCAGCCGCGGAACTGGACCGGCAGCAGCATGGAGGCGCTGTCCCAGTCGAACAGCTCCTCCTCCTTCCGGAAGTTCCCGGCGCTGATCTGGGCCAGCAGCCGGATTTCCCGGCTGTCCACGGGAATCTCCACCACACCGGAGTACCGCCCTCCGCTTCCGGTCAGGGAAGCGCTCCTGGTATCTGTCCCCTGAATCACCGTCAAATGGATCTGGGTGTCCTCCCGCCACTCTTTCAGGTCCAAAGACACCTCCACCCGCAGACAGCGGGATGCCGGGTCCACGTCCACGGACCGGAGCTCCCAGTCCTGGATCAGCTTGTCCGCCTCCTGTACCGCCCGCTGGACGGTCTGGATACGCTCGTCCAGACGCCGGGCCTCCATCTGCAAATTGGTCTCAACGCTCCGAAGCTCTCCCCGCAGGTCCGAAAACCGATGGAGCTGCCAGAAGTTCAGGCTCACCAAAAGCAGGCAGAGGACCAGTGTCAAAATCTGTATCCGGCTTCTCCTCTCGTCCATTCCGGCCTCCTTTCCCTCAGTCCCAAGTCAGCTTGAGCCAGTCCTCCCACTCGGAGCCACTGTCCGCGACGTCCCGCTCCGCAACGGCAACCCAGTTCTGGAGCAAAAACTCATAGCCCAAGTCGTTTTCGTCCCGGCAGAAAAAGGTCAAGGCCATCCGGTCCCCCGGCTGGGCCTCCGAGGTCAGCTTGCCGCAGAAATAGCTATTGGACACGTCTCCCGGCTCCGCCGCCTGTTCCGCCGCGATTTCGTCGTTTCGCCGGAGGCGGAACACCCGGCTCTCTGTCTCGATGCCGCCGGGGTACGCTTTCGTATACAGCTCCGCATTGCACTCATACGCGGTAAAGACGCCTTTCAGATACTCCGCCTGGGTCCGCCCTCCCTGATAAGTACACTGGACCGGCAGCAGCTCCCCCGTGTTGTATATACCGCCCAGGTTCTCCCGGCGCACGTCTCCGCCGTCCCGCGTCACCAGCGCCAGGGCAAACTCCAGCAATCCCCTGTTCAAGGGAATCTCAAGCACGCCGGTGAAGGTTCCCTTCCCGTCGCCGGCAAGAGGCGCGGAGCCCTCGCCGTCAGAATTGCCGTCCCCAATCCACAGCACCTCGACAGCGGTGTCCTCCCGCCACGCTTTTAATACGACGGAAACCGTGAGGTCCAAACAGCGTTTTTCCATATTTACGGAGGAGGTGTAATTCCAGTTTTGAACCAGCTTGTCCGCCTCCTGGGCCTGGGCATACAAGGAGGATTCCAGTCCTTTGATTTCGGCAGAGAGATTCTGCTGCACCTCGGAAATCCGCCGCTCCAGGCTCTCCAGGCGATTCCCCTGCCAGAGGTTCACCGCCAGCAAAAGCACGCAGAGGACCGCCGCGATGGTTCCCCAGTCCCGCTTTTTTCTCTCTCCCATCGAAAGCTCCTTTCCTTACAGCCCAACGGCCCTCATGGCAATCACTCCCGCTAGGATCAGTACCCCCAGGGTCAGGGCGGTATAGTCCCGACGCTCGTACTTTAAAACGTGGAGCTTCGTCCGTCCCTCCCCGCCGTGGTAGCAGCGGCACTCCATGGCCGTGGCCAGCTCGTCCGCCCGGCGGAAGGCGCTGATAAACAGGGGCACCAGGATGGGCACCAGGGCCTTGGCCCTTTCCATCAGGTTTCCGTTCTCAAAGTCCGCCCCCCTGGCCTTCTGAGCAGACATGATCTTGTCCGTCTCCTCTATCAGCGTCGGGATGAACCGCAGGGCGATGGACATGATCATGGTCAGCTCATGGACCGGAACGCGGAAGCGCTTCAAGCCGTTCAAAAGCCGCTCCAGGCCGTCGGTAAGGCTGATAGGGCTGGTGGTGTAGGTCATGAGGAAGGTCCCCATGATGAGAAGCATGATCCGCAGGACCATGAAGGCCGCGTTCCGAAGACCCGAGGTGGTGATATGGAGGGGCCCCCAGGCCCAGAGGACCCCCTCTCCGGGGGTGAAGAACAGGTTTAAAATACCGGTGAAGACGATGATGAACAGCACCGGCTTCAAGCCCTTCACCAGAGCCCGCAGGCCCACCTTGGAAACCCGGACGCAGAGGGCCAGCACCAGGGCCATCAGGCCGTAGGCCCAAAAGCTCCCGGCGGTGAAAAGGGCTGTGATATAAAGAACCACCAGCAGGATTTTTGTCCGGGGGTCCAGCCTGTGCGCCACGGTATTTCCCGGGAAATACTGGCCCAGCGTAATGTCTTTCAGCATGGGGCCCCTCCCCTTCCGAGGGCCAGAAGCTGCCGCTCCAGGTCCTCCACGGTGTAGACGGCGGGATTGATGGGAAGCCCCCGGTCCCGGAGGGCCATGGCTACCCTTGTAATCTGGGGCACATCCAGCCCGGCGGCAAGAAGCTCCTCCCCCCGGCCGAACACCTCCGCCGGAGTCCCGCTCATCAGGACATGGGCGGCCTTCAGCACCAGAATGCGGTCCACGTTCCGGGCAATTTCGTCCATGCTGTGGCTGACCAGGAGGATGGTAGCCCTCTTGTGCCGGTGGTACTCCCGGATATTGGCCATCAGGTTCTCCCGGCCCGCCGGGTCCAGGCCCGCCGTGGGCTCGTCCAGCACCAGGACCCTGGGCTCCATAGCCAAAACCCCCGCCAGGGCCACCCGGCGCTTCTGGCCGCCGGAGAGCTCAAAGGGTGATTTATCCAGGTGCTCGTCCCGGAGGCCCACCAGCCGCGCCGCCTCCCGTACGGCGTGGTCCAGCTCGTCCCCGGTTTTCCCCTGGTTCCGGGGGCCGAAGGAGATGTCCTTGTAGACGGTCTCCTCAAAGAGCTGATACTCCGGGTACTGGAATACCAGCCCCACCTGGAAGCGAATATTTCGTATTTTTTTCGGCTCGGCCCAGATGTCCCGCCCGTCCAGCAGAATCTGTCCGGACGTGGGCTTCAAAAGGCCGTTCAGGTGTTGAATCAAGGTGGACTTCCCGGACCCGGTATGGCCGATGACGCCCAGGAACTCCCCCTGCTCCACGGCAAAGCTGACGTCCTCCACCGCACTGCGCTGGAAGGGCGTCCCGATTCCGTAGGTATGGGTCAGATTTTTAATCTCCAGGATAGGCAAGACTTGGTTCCCCCTATGCGTTCTTCAAGGCCCCGGCGACGGCGGCGGCGCAGTCCTCCACCCGCAGCGCATCCAGGGGCACGTCCCAGCCGTTTTGCCGGAGCCGGTCCAGCAGGTCCACAGTGTCCGGCACCGTCAATCCCAGGTGCCGGAGACGGGCCACCTGGCCGAACACCTCCTCCGGCGTTCCGTCCAGAGCCACCTGTCCGTCATCCATGACGATGACCCGGTCCGCGTTTTCCGCCTCGCTCATATGGTGGGTGATCAAAATGACCGTGATGCCCTTTTCGCGATTCAGGCGGTGAATAGTGGACAGCACCTCCCGCCGCCCGATGGGGTCCAGCATGGCCGTGGCCTCGTCCAGAACGACGTAGGCGGGCTCCATGGCGATGACCCCGGCGATGGCGATGCGCTGCTTCTGCCCGCCGGAGAGGAGGTGGGGCGCGTGGGTGACAAACTCGTCCATGCCCACGGCCTTCAAAGCCGCGTCCACCCGGCGGCGGATTTCCTCCGTGGGCACGCCCAGGTTCTCCAGGGCGAAGGCCACGTCCTCCTCCACCACGTTGGCGACAATCTGGTTATCCGGATTCTGGAACACCATGCCCACCCGCTGGCGGATGGCCAGGAGCAGCTCCTGGTCCAGGGTGTCCATGCCCTCCACCCAGACCTTCCCCCCGGCGGGGAGCAGGACGGCGTTGAAGGTCTTGGCCAGGGTGGATTTGCCGGAGCCGTTGTGGCCCAGAACCACCACAAAGCTGCCCTTTTTAATTTCCAGGTCCACGCCCCGAAGGGCGTAGACAGGCTTTTGCCCCTCGTCCGCCGGGTAGGCGAAGCGGAGGCTTTCGGTTTGAATCATGTTACTCATGGTTGTTCCTCATTGAAGCGCACGTGAAATTTCTCCATCTGACCGGGGGCCAGCCGCCTCGCAAGCCTCCAGAGCCCATAACCCCAGAGGACGCCCAGTACATTCAGAAGGATGTCGTCAATGTCAAAGGCCCGGCCTACGCAAAGCTGGAAGCTCTCAATCAGGCCGGAGAGAAAAAGCCCTGACAGCAGGCTCCTTCCCCAGGTACAGCCCCGCCAAAGCAGGGCGGCAAAAAATCCGAAGGGGACAAACATCACAATGTTTCCCGCCAAAAAGTAAGCGCTGAAGTGAAATGTCTGGAAGAGCTTCCAATTGACCATGCCCAGTTCAAAAAACGGATACCGCCCTACATTCCATCCATATCCGTGGAGGATGTCTACCAGGGACCAGACCACCCAGCGGGGCGCCAGCGTCAATATGGCCATACCGCCGCAGAACATCCAAAACAGGGCCATCGCCCCCTCCCGGCGGCGGGAGCTGGTGTATCCTCTTCGTTCCAGCCGCCTTTTCCGCCACGGAAGCAGGCAGAAAAAGACTGCCAATGCCGGAACCGCGCCCCAGGCAATCGCCAGAAGGTAGGCCGCCGTCCGTCCCATTACTCGCTGAACCACCTTCCTGTGGCCCCGCAGGGCAGGGCAAGGCCGGTCTGCGTCACAGGCAGGCCCAGCTCATCCCAGGTGCACTTCCCTCCGTACTTCTCCTTTACCAGCAGGTTCAGCAGATACCCCAGCACCGACGGGGCCAGCCCTGTGGTGTAGGAGTTGATGAGCACAAACAGAGGCTTGTCCGACAGCACCCCGGCACAGAGCTTCACGAAGGGGTACAGGTTTTCCTCCAGCTTCCAGACCTCCCCGCCGGGACCCCGTCCGTAGCTGGGCGGGTCCATGACAATGGCGTCGTAGGTCTTCCCCCGGCGGATTTCCCGCTCCACAAACTTGGCGCAGTCGTCCACAATCCAGCGGATGGGAGCCTCGGAAAACCCGGACAGCTTCGCGTTCTCCCGGGCCCAGGCCACCATGCCCTTGGCGGCGTCCACATGGCAGACGCTGGCTCCCGCCCTGGCACAGGCCACGGTAGCCCCGCCGGTGTAGGCAAAGAGGTTCAGCACCCGGACGGGCCGCCCGGCGTTTCTGATCTTCTCCGCGCAAAAATCCCAGTTCACCGCCTGCTCCGGGAACAGGCCCGTGTGCTTGAAGTTCATGGGCTTCACCTGGAAGGTCAGGTCCCGGTAGCGGATCTTCCAGCTCTCCGGCAGGGCCTTCTTCTCCCAGTGCCCCCCGCCGGTGGAGGAACGGAGATACCGCCCCCCGGCCTTTCGCCATGCGGGGTGCTCCCGGGGTGTTTCCCAGATGGCCTGGGGGTCCGGGCGTACCAGCACCTGACGGTCCCAGCGCTCCAGGCGTTCCCCGCTGCCGCAGTCCAGCAACTCATAGTCCTCCCATCGGTCCGCAATCCACATGGCCGGTCCTCCCTGTTCTCTCTATAATAAATCAGGTTATTATACCGCCTTTCTGGGCATTTCGTCAACCATTCCTTGCCGGATTTAGGAAGAAGCCACAAAAAGTTTCCAATTCTCTCTCTTGACATAGATAGATTTCCGATATATAATGCAGGGGCTGATATATCGACAATCTATCTATAAGGAGGCACTTTATGGAACTGGAGAGGAGTCTGGTCAGCGGAAGCATGTCCCTGCTGGTTCTGAAGCTGCTGGAGAACGGGGACCTCTACGGCTATCAGATGATCGAGGAGCTGCGGCGGCGGAGCGAAGACGCCTTCCGCCTCAAGGCGGGGACCCTCTATCCCCTTCTCCACAGTCTGGAGGAAAAAGGCCTAGTTACTGCCTACGAACAGACGGCGGAGTCCGGCAAAACCCGGCGGTACTATCATTTGACTAAGCAGGGCCGGGGTGCGCTCCAGGAGAAGGAGAACGCCTGGAACGCTTACGCCCAGGCCGTGGGCCGGGTACTGAAAGGGGGCGCGTGTCTTGCCTGAGACGATGCAATCCTATCTAGAAGTGGTACAGGCGCAGATTCGCTGGAAGCGGGCCCGGCCCGTGCTGGCCCAGGAGCTGGGACAGCACCTGGAGGACCAGCGGGACCACTTTCTCAAAGAGGGAAAATCCCCGGAGGAGGCGGAGCGGCTGGCGGTTCAGGACATGGGAGACCCGGTGACGGTGGGAACAGAGCTGGACCGGGTGCATAGGCCCAGGCCCCAGTGGGGGCTGCTGGGGCTGACCCTCGCTCTGGCAGTGATCGGAGCGGTCCTGCGGGTGACTTTCTTCCAGATTGGCGGCGATTATCATGCCAACTTCACCCACGCGCTGGAGAGAGTCCTGCCCTCCTTGGGCCTGGGCACGGCGGCCATGCTGGGCATGTACTTCCTGGACGTCTCCCGGCTCGTTCGGCACGCCCGGGCCATGTGCGGCGGAGCCTTGGCCGTATCGCTCCTGCCCCTGGAGTTTCTGCATTCCAGTTATTGCACGTATTACATTACCATTACGGCGGCGCTGTGTCCCCTCGCCTATGCTCTCTGGCTCTACAGCTTCCGGAACAAAGGTTGGAAAGGGTTTTTACTTACCGTTCTGGGCTGCGGTCTTTTTGTGCTGATCTCCCGCTATTGGTTCCATCTGACAGGATTGTTCCTGCTGTTGTTCTCCGGTCTGATCCTGACCCTCTACGCCGCAGGCCGGGACTGGTTCGGCGTGGGCCGCTGGAAGAGCGCGAGCGCAACCCTGGCCGCCGTCTTCGGATTCCTGGCCTATCTCCTTTTCAAGGGCTATCTCAATTCCTTCTTTCTCCGGGTGATGATCGCCCTCCGGCCGGAGCTGGAGCGGGAGCACCGGGGCTACATGGGCTGGATGCTCAAGATGTTTTGGGAAGACGTTCCCCCTCTGCGGAGCGTAACCGGAGAGGCCGCCATGTCGGTCAACGCGGGGGCGCGGGTTTTCGGCGTCGGCCAGGAGCTGCGGCCCATCAACTTCTCCCATGACCTCCTCCCCGCCTCCATGGCGGTGTCCTGGGGCTGGGTTCCCCTGGCGCTTGTGCTGGCGGCGCTGGCGGTTTTGATCCTCTGGCTGCTGGTGAAGGGCCTGCGGCAAAGCTACCTTCCGGGCCGTCTGGTAGTGCTGGCGGTGGTCCTGACTTTGGGATTCCAAACGCTGTTCAGCGCGGCGCTGAATTTCGGCTTCGTGCTGTTCTCCGCCAGCCTGCCCCTCATTGTGGGGAATCTCCAAACGGTGGTGGACATGGCCCTCATCGGTCTGGCCCTGTCGGTGTTCCGGGGGGACTCCGTAGCCCGGGAGAAACCGCCTCTCCGGCAGAGGAAGCGGCTGCGGGTGCGCTTTGAGTATCAATGAAAACAGCCTCCCCGTCCGGTGACGGGGAGGCGTCTTTTATGCCTTTTTAATCGGATGCCGGATGACCGTTTTCCACTTCTCCGGCGGGACTCTCCGGGAGTCGGAGAGGTAAATTTCGTGGTGCCGCCGGGTCTCGCTCAAATCGCTGGCATAGCCCTGCGCTTCCAGGAACGCATCCATCTTTGACACCGACTCCGGCTCGGAATCGAAGGAGCCCAGGTGCAGAATCTGGACACAGAGGCCCTCGTCCACCGTCAAAAACTCCGCGGCGGAGCAGTCCAGCTTTTTCTTCCGGGAGGCGGTCTCCACCGCCCAGGCAAAGTCCGCCGGGGTCACAAAGTCCGGCAGGCGGAGCACGGAGGTCCAGAGAAACCCGTCCTTGTTTCCGTAATCAATGCTCCCGCCTCCCTCCTGCCGCCAGAAGCCCTCCAGAGGCGGAACCACGTACTCGAAAAAGCCCTCAATGTGGTAATCGCTTTTATAGCTCATTTTCAGGGTATAGGCCACGGCGTACAGCACGCCCATGGCCTGTTGATAGGCCCCGCCCTCCTGATTGGGGTCCCCTCTTCCGTTTACAGCGATATAGTTCATTTTGGGGACCATCACAATCTCCGGCTTTTCCTTGGGCAGGTAAAATTCCCTGAACGCTTTCTTGAAATCAAAGGCCATATTCATTCTCCTTTCCATGGGTAGTCTATCATATCCTGTAGGAAATGCAAGCGGATGTTATTTCTGGAAATCCACGGCAAAATATTGACCGGAGGGTGGATTTCCTATATAATAAATAGCAGTCAGCGTGGACCCCTGCCGCGGCCCCGACGGGCGGCGGACTTTTTTTACATGCCATTTCGACAAAAACCAACGAAAGGAACCAGCTATGCGTCAAATTCGACTCCGCATCCTCTCCGGCCTCCTGACCGGGGCCCTGCTCCTCACTCCCGCCATGGCCTTCACCGACACCGGCGGACACTGGGCCGAAGCCGCCGTCAACAAATGGAGCCAGGAATACGGCGTGCTCCAAGGCTACGACGACGGGTCCTTCCGGCCCGACGCCTCCATCACCCGAGGGGCCTTCGCCGGGATTCTGGACCGCTTCCTCCAGTTCCAGTCCGCCGCTCCCGCCGGGACCTTCTCCGACACCGGTGGAAACCGCTGGGAGGACTCCATTTTGAAGCTCAACGCCGCCGGGGTGTACCTGGGCAGCGAAGGCAAAGCCCTGCCGGGGGACAGCATCACCCGCCAGCAGGCCATGACCATGGTGGCCCGGGCCTTCCAGCTGGGCGGAAGCAGCGATACTCTTACATACCACGACGAGGCCCAGGTGGCAAACTACGCTCGGCCCTATATCGCGGAGCTCTCCGCCAGGGGCTGGATCACCGACGCGCTGGACAACAGCTTCCGCCCCACGGAATCTCTGACCCGGGCAGAGCTGGTGAACCTGCTGAATAACATGATTCAGGTCCTGATTCAAACCAGCGGGGATTATTCCAGCAATGTGGAGGGCAGTCTTTTAATCAACGCCGCCGGAGGCGCTTCCCTGTCCAACATGACCGTTTCCGGGGATCTGCTCATCGCTCCCGGCGTCACCGGGGCCGTCACCCTGGACAACGTGACCATTGCCGGAGAGCTTCGCAATCTCAGCTCCGTCACACCCCAGATCACCAACACTCCCACGGAGGCCCCCATCACGCCGTCGGCCCCCGTGACGCCGGTGCCGCCTGCTCCGCCAGAGGAGCCCGGAACCCCCGGCTCCGGGGACGATTTCGACTGGGGCATCGTGGTGGTGCCCACTCCCGTGGACCCCAACGCCCCCTCTGCGCCGGAGCAGCCCGCCGGGCCCGGCATCCAGCCCGGAGAGGTTTACACCCCCGGCGTCACCACCGGGGAGACCTTCGACTACAGCGACCGAAAAATTCCCGTTTACGCGGGCACGGAGCGAAGCCGTCTCCAGCACGGAGACTTCACTTGGTCCGCAGACCATCCCGACCGGCTGGTTTACAACGGCAGCCAGTTCCGCACTCGCTTCGGCATTGACGTCTCCGCCTACCAGAACCGGGCCAGCGAAAACGAAACCATCGACTGGCAGGCCGTCCGGAACGACGGTGTGGACTTTGCCTTTGTCCGTATCGGCCTCCGGGGCTATTCCTCCGGCAAGCTGGCGGAGGACGCCTTCTACCGCCAGAACATTGAGGGGGCGATGAATGCCGGGATTGAGACCGGCGTATACTTCTTCGCCCAGGCGATTACCGTGGAGGAAGCCATTGAGGAGGCGGATTTTGTCATCGAGCGCCTCCGGGGCCTGAACATCAACGGGCCCGTGGCCTACGACTGGGAAATGGGCAACGCCTCCTACCGGGTTTACGGCATTGACCCGGCGATGGCTACCGCCTGCGCCATCGCCTTCTGCAAGCGCATCCAGGAGGCGGGCTACACGCCCATGATCTACCAGAGCACCTATGTGGGCTATGTAAAATATGACCAGGGCGCCATCGCCCCCTATCTTTGCTGGTTCCCCGAGTACAAGAGCGACCAGTCGGAAAAGCTCTGCCCCACCTACTACTATCAGCCGGACTACTGGCAGTTCTCCAGCAAGTGCTCCATTGCTGGAATCGGCGGCAATGTGGACGCAAACATCCAGTTCATTCGATAAGAAAACAGCGGCGCATGGAAAAGCCCCATGCGCCGCCGTTTTCGGAAGGAGCGGTTTTGTGAAACAGAATGATGAGGCTGAACCGAAGCGCCGGTTCGGGAGCTTACCTACGATCCTGGCCATTTTATTTTACGGTATGTTTCTTCCCCTGGCGATTCTTCTTTCCGCCGTACCGGACGCTTGGTTCACTGTGGGGGGATACGAGGACCTGGGTGAGCGGGAGTTCGTGGCCAGTCAGGTGTCCTTGCGGGTCTCACGAAGCGCACGCCGACATGAGGCAACAAAAAAACGAACCGTGATCTACCGCGCCACAGACGGCAGCGGTCTGGAATTTAAGATGCAATATTCTGCCCAGGTGTTTGCGGAGCGTGATGTTGAAAACCGGGTAACGGTTCAGCGCCATGTTTATGCCGTGCTGGAAAAGTCCAGCTATCCGAACTTTTTCTTCCATCAATTTAAAATGCAGTTCGTCCCTCCCGGCACGGATTTCCAAAGCCATCTGAACACCCTGCACAACGAAGTCCTGTTTGCCCACCGGCTCTCTCTGACTTACTCCGCCGTGTATGTGGCGGTGGTCCTGCTCCGCCGCCGCGCGCGAAAGAAGCGGGCCATTATTTCCTCTTCACAGGATAGCACACTTCTGTGACGAACTCCTCGGGATTCCGTGTCTCGTGAGGACTGACATGGTAGATGTTGAAGAACAGGCCGTCGAAGGCCCAGCCGTTGTCCTCTACCCAGGCGGCCACGGCCTCGTTCACGGCGGAAATCTGGTCATAGCTCCCCCGGAATGTGGCGGAGGCCACCTGCACCGCCGGGACGGTTTTGAATTTCACGTGCTCCGTGTCAGAGTAGGTTCCCACTACGTTCTTCTGGATTTCCACATCCACGTCCTGCTCCTTAAACTCACCGTCGTAGTACATGGCGGTGCAGAGCACCGGGTCCCCATCCTGGATGTTCATCCCGGCGGTTTCCTGACAGTAGATGCTCCACAGGTCCCCTTCCCTGTCGTAATTGGGGATGATCTTCCGCACGCTGGCCACCTGCCGCACCGGCAGAGTTTTGATTGTCACATCGTATTTCATCTTGGTTTCATCCTTTCTCAGCCGTTCCAGAGCTGTATCCAGCAGGCGCAGCCGCCGCGCCGCCTCCTCCATGACCTCCTGGGCCTCCGCCCGCCGCAAAAGCAAACAGCGTTCCAGCGCTCCGGAATCCTCATAGCAGTCCATGACCTCCCGAACGGCGGTCAGAGGAAAGCCCATGTCCCGGAGAGCCCGGATGCGGTTTGCGGCAGGGAGCTGGCGTTCGCTGTAATAGCGGTAACCGGTAAAGGGGTCGATGGAGGCCGGAACCAGAAGCCCGGCCTCGTCATAGCGGCGCAGGGAGCGGATGCTGACTCTGGATAGTTTTGAAAATTCGCCGATCTTCAGCATAAAGGGTTCCTCCACAACGTTGTGCATTTTGAGCTCAGGAACAGGATACTCCCTCCCCCCAGGGGAGAGTCAAGGGGGAGATCCGCAAAAATTTTATTCTTTGGCGAAGCCCGCCGGACCCTGTAGAAAATTTTTAAAAAAAATCAAGGAAAGGCTTGACAAAACCGGGGGGCTTCTGCTATAGTATCATTTGTCCGTTACGGATGACAGACATGGCGGCATAGCTCAGTTGGCTAGAGCATGCGGTTCATACCCGCAGTGTCCCCGGTTCAAATCCAGGTGCCGCTACCAAATTTCATGAGGCGTCCTTTCGCGGCGCTTCGTGAAATCCTCCATCCCCCCATGGCCCGTTGGTCAAGTGGTTAAGACACGGCCCTTTCACGGCTGTAACATGGGTTCGAATCCCGTACGGGTCACCACCCCATAAGACGTCGTGGGTACGGCGTCTTATGGGCAGAAAACAGAATCGGTATTTGGAGGCTTAGCTCAGCTGGTTAGAGCGCATGCTTCACACGCATGAGGCCACTGGTTCGAGTCCAGTAGTCTCCACCAAGGAAATCCCTTAGAGCCGCAAGGCTTTGAGGGATTTTTCCTTTCCTATTGCTGGAAGTTTTCCCCCTCGGATTTCCCTTAATTTTGGGTATTTTCGCCTGTTTTCGGGGCTCGCTGTTGCAAATCTGTTGCAAATTTTTTTGACCGTTCTATCCGTTGCGGCTCTAAGCGTCGGTGGATTTTTCCGGTTCGGCACCATATTCAGCCCTCATAAGGTCATCATGCGGTCCGTAGGGCTTCCCTCACCTTCTCGGCGGTCTTTGCGCTCCGGGAGAGCCGGTCATAGTGGGTGTAGACCCGCAGCGTCATATCCACCGTGCTGTGCCCAGCCAGGTATTGAATCTCCTTGATGTCCAGTCCAGCCTCAAACAGCCTTGTAATATAGGTGTGACGAAGAATGTGTGCCGTGACATGGGTATCCGGCAGTTCCCGCTCGATCAGCTTCCACATGCTCCGGTAAGAGGACTTGCTCAGAGGCTTGTGGTTCCCCATGGCGATCACGTATTTGGAGTGGGAAGTCTTCTTCCGCGCCGCCAGCCAAAGCTCCAGTTCCTCCGAAAGAGGAACATCCCTCTTCCCTGCTTTCGTCTTCATATCCTCACTGACCGTCGTTTCATACCGGCCGATCACGGCGTTATGCCGGATGTGAATGACCTTGGCCTCGAAGTCGATGTCCTCCCACTGGAGTCCCACGATCTCCCCGCGCCGCATTCCCGTGTGAAGGGCCGTCAGCAGGAACGTCTTCGCCCGGGTGTTCTTGACCCGCTCCAGGAGCAGATTACTCTCCTGAACGGTCAGGGCCTCCTTCTCCGGCGTCTTCCGGCCTCCCGGTTTCAGCATATTGCTTACCGGGGACTTTGCCACCAGACCGTTTTCCTGGGCTGTGTTGAAGATGCTCCGCAGATTGATCAGAACCTTTGACTGCACGGAATTGCTCTTGTCAGAAAGGCCAGCCATGATGGCCTGTATCTGCATGGGCGTGATGTCCCGAAGCCGATAGCCGCCAATCGCGGGAAGGATGTACTGGTTCAGCGCGTAGCGAATGGCGATCAGGCTGTTTTCACGGAGGTAGGGCTTCTTATAGAGGTCATACCACATTTGGGCGAAGTGGCCGAAGGTTTCTTCGCTGCAAATGTCCACACCGGAATTGACCAGAATCTGGGCTTTCAAAACCTTTTCGTCCAGCTCTTCCTGGGTTTTGGCCCGGAAATACTTGCGGGTCCCGTCAGGCATTTGGATTGCTTTGGTCAGATAGGTGTACTTCTTCTTGGTTTTCGTCGCCATAAGGCATCTCCTTTCAATCATGCCCTGCGATACAGCACCTTTATTATAGCGCAAAAACAAGGTGCCTACAAGGAATTATTTTATTTCCCTTTGCCGATAAAACGCGCCCCCACTTGATCTGCCACTTTCTAGGCGGGACCTTGACGGGCTTCTCCGGCCCCGTAGAGCCCTCCAGATAGGCTTCCAGAGCCTCAATGGTGACGAGGTACTTCCTGCCCACACGGGCGCTGGGAACTGCTCCTGTGCGCAGCAGCGTGCGTATTGCTGTCTCTGTTAAGCTGGTGTGTGGATCAGCTTCCTGAAAGTAGGCTGCCGCCTCTCGTATAGTTCTGGTATGTACCACATGACCACTCCTCATTGAATCATAATGAAGGATGCTCCCCGGCCCTATGTGGTCCAAGGAGCATCCTTTTTTTCACAGCCTAATCATACCACAAGTTAAAATGCCCTTGCAAGTACCTAACGAATGAAAAAACAGTGACTTTATTTGGCCCTTATGGTGCCCTAAAGATGCCCTATCAGCCAAGGCTGGTTTTGAAGGCATACAACTCCGCAAGATGGTTAATGACTTTATTCTTAATCTTATAGGCTGACCTCAAAACGACGCCGACTCTGTTTGCAGTCTCTTCCCAGGAATATCCCTCAAAATAAAACGAACGAAGCACCTCCGCCTCCCGCTTTTCCAAAAGGGAGACATAGTGCCGGAGACGGTTCTGCTCCGTTTCCAGTTTTAGCAGACACTCCGCAATCTCATTCGCGGATTCCTCATTCATCTGCTCCATTTTTTCTTGATAGTTCAAGGCAATGTACATCGTTTTGTTAGAGATATGTCCTTTGCCGCCGCCCATACCGTCCCCATGCCCCAGAGACATGCCGTCAATCATTTCCTCGGACGAAACGCGGGTGGTATGCCGTATTTCATAGTGCAGAAGGTCAATTTGCCGCTCTCGCTTTGAGTAGGTTTCCAAAAGACTGATAACGTATGATTTCATATTTCTATTCATTCGAAGATCCTTTCTATTGATAAACAGGGTATCGCTCCGCCTTTTTGCCCACATGAAGACACGGAGGACTTCTGCCGAACATGATATATAAAGCATCCTCTGCCTTCTGCCGACGCAGAGGGCCGCTTTTTTGTGAATAAAAGCACACCGCCCCCCTCTTGATTGAGACGGCGGTGCGCTTTATGGATAGCGTTTGCTTATTTTGCAGGTCCATACGGTTTTGCATATCATTGATTCCTTCCTTTTCGGGATAGGAATATATTACCATCAAAATCCGACAAAGTTATGACAATTCTCTCACATTGTTCTCACACATATCGCAAGTTTCGACATAATTCGGGGTAAAGCGATATCCAAACCCGTAAACAGTCTGGATATATAAAGGTTTATTCGGTTGTGGTTCTATCTTCTTCCGCAGCAAGTATATCGGATGTGAGATACCGCTGTCGTAGCCGCTGGTCATCTTCCAGGCATGGTGGCATATCTGTGCGGAAGTCAGTACAACATTGGGGTTTCGCATAAAGTAGAGCAACAACGCAAACTCGCGAGGTCGCAGGTCTACCAGTTGCTCCCGGACCTTTACTATACGGCGGGGCGGGTCGATATAAATATCGCCTACCTGGAATGGAGATACTTCCAAACTGCCAGGACCGATATAATGGCTGTATTCCGTATACCGGCGCAGCTGGGCCCGAGCCAGGTCAGCGATCATGGAATGAGGGTGTTTGCTTGACGTGCAGATATCTGCTCCAAGCTGTACCATCAAATGGCAGTCTATTTCCGGCGTATCAGATAGGACGATTACCGGCACGAAAGTAATTCGCCGAATCCCGGCCAGCCAATCACTCTGATGTACGCTTCGCAGGTATTCGACATCTACAAGCAAAAGATGAAACTGATGTTCTTCCAATAAGCGGGCGGCGTCTTTCACGGTCTGCGATGAAATAAGATGCATATAAGAGGAGAGCAAAGGCTGTATTCCTGAAAATAAATCGTCGGGCAGTCCTATTGTCAACGCCTGATATTCCATTCAGTTCCTCCCGTCTTTCCATACTCATCCCGAATCGGTACTGCCGGTATAGTCCGATTTTACGTAGCTAACCACGCCAACAAATATGGGCCACGATGGACAGCGCAAGCCGCCCCTTCGTGGCCCAATATGCACCAAAAAGCATAACGGATTTTTAGAGTATAGCAAAAGTCCAACAGGAAATCAATGGAAATAATTTACTTTTTCAGGCTATTGGAGTACAAATATTGACTTTTTAGCTTAAAAACTGCATTTTGAACAAATCTTCAGTCCATATCAAAACAGAATATCTTCTGCTAGCCGGGTCATCACCGCCACCGAACGGGTAATCTCCCAGCAGGGTACAAACTCGTTCGGACGGTGGGCCTGCTCCAAGCTACCCGGGCCAAACGACATACAGTTCCGGCAGCCAGTCAACGCGGCAATGACGGCGGTATCCGTATAGCCTGGGAAAAAGTCTACCGGAAGCTCGCCGCCTGTCACGTTTGTCACGGCTTTTCGTAATGCGGTCAGGAGGAACGAATCGTTGTCCTTTTCGATGGCGGGCCGCTGCGCGGTGACGGTACAATCACACGTCGCCCCTGGGACCATCGCCACCCCCTCGGCAATCGCCTCCCGCACCAGCTCGGCGGACCGGGCATTTGTAGTGGGCGGTGTAAGGCGCATATCCAGGGTCGCCGTACAGGTGTCGGGAACGATGTATGGATTCCAGCCTCCCCGGATGGTGCCGAAGGTTGCGGAGCAGGCTCCCATTTCCGGGTGGACCGGCAATTCCGCCAGCTTGCGGTTAACCCGGGTGATAATCTCCGCCATAGCAGCAATGGCGTCGCATCCATGTTGGGGCATACTTGCGTGGCAGGTCTTGCCATGGGTGGTTAACTCGAACCAGGTTTTTCCTTTGTGAGCGACTTGAATACGGCTGTCTGTAGGCTCCGCGTCCAGCACATAGCTGTCCGCGTTCACATAGCCGTCCCGTACCGCCTGCTCGGCGCCGGTCATGGCATCCTCTTCATTCACCGTGGCAATCAATTGAAAGTCATAGTTCAGCGGCTTTCCCAGACGGGAGAGATTGCGGAAGGCAAGCATGGCGGCGGCAAGCCCGGCTTTCATATCGCAGGCCCCCCGGCCGTATAGTTTACCGTCGATGATCTCCGCACTGAGGGGAGGATACTCCCAGCCCTCTCCCGCAGGCATAGTATCCATATGGCAAATGTAGGTCAGATTATGAGCCCTTGATTTTCCCCGTAAAATGGCAACAATGTTATCCCTTCCCGGATGCACCGGCTCTCGGAAGATTTCCGCGGAGGTATTGCGCTGGAGCCAGTCATAGACAAACTCGAACATGGCAGCCTCGAACGTGCCGGGGTTGCTACTTTCGATCTGAACCATCTGCTGGGTAAGCCGGATTTCTTCCAGCGTTTCATAATTCATGATGTTTGTTCCTCCATTATTTTCCCCATACCCTTTCTAAATTGGTAACTGTCAAGCTACCGCCTCGGAAAAACATATAGAAGTTTTGCGAAACAAGAACTTCGCCAGGTTTCTATGTTCCATATCGGCCCAACGCCGGTGATCTTTATATACTTGCAGAAGTAAGTGGATAATCCTAAGTCTGCCCTGTAAATACATATCCCCGTCCCCGCCGGGCAACAATGATTTTGGGCCGGGATGGGACATCTTCGATTTTCTCCCGCAAACGGCTGATCGTTGTATCTACGGGCCTTGAATCACCCATGTAAGTGTAGCCCCATACCAGTTCAAGCAGTTCCCCCCGTGAGAACACTCTGCCCGGTTCGCTTGCCAAACAGCAGATCAAATCGTATTCCTTTTGCGTCAGCTCAATCGGTAGCCCGTCCTTTAAAACCAATACCTGTTCAGTATCAACCTCAATCCTCCCAAAGGCCAGGAATTGTGCCGGACTTCCGCTGTTCGATTCACCTCCAGCATCCCAAATATTGACGTTAATCAGCATCAGCAGCTCCTTCATATGAAAGGGCGTTTGAATATAACCTATGCTTAAACCCAGCTCGGACAGCATGTTCGCTTCTTTTTCCGAGGAAAGAAACAGCAGCATCGGCTTGTGGATTCCGGCCTCACGCAATTCCCGGCAAATATCAAACTTATCCAGCTCTTTTTGTTCTAAATCCAGGATGATTAAATCCGGCTGATATTCTTTTGCCAGATGAAATCCATACGGCCCGTTGTCCGCCCGCATGATTTGATATCCCTCCCGGCCCAACGCGAAAGCCAGGATTTCAAGGACTCGTTTATTATCCTCGATTACCAGCAGTTTTTTCCGCAAAGGAAGCACCCCCTACATCAATCCATGGTCTTTTGCAAACTGCTGCACCATCTTGTTGAATTTATATATGACTTCCTCTGGTAAACGCTGACTTGTCAATGCTTTGGGCAATACCACCCCGGAAGTGTTTTTATCCTCCCTGCGGAAGGTGACTTGACTTGTTTCCAGATGCAGGGCTTTTATTTTGTAGCCTTGGCTTAACCAGGAATCTCTATGTGCTTCTATTGTACCATGGTCACGTGACTTGCGCAGATACTGACTGCTCATCTCAAGACGTGGACTCTCTATCCCGCCACAAGCCTGCGTTTTACATTTGAATTTTTCAGAATTTGAGCTGGCATATTACCCTAATTTAAAAGACGGCCTTGTTCATACACAAGGCCGTCTCTTTATCATTCGGAGCATGAGTCTTCTCCGCTATCCGAAAACTGACGCTCCTATGGTTGCATTGAAAACAAACACATCACAAACAGCGATAAAAGTGTCAGAAGGAGAGGCGAAATAATTCTCGATATCCTAAATATCAAGGGATGGTTTATTTTGAAAAAGAGCCTTTTCATCTTCCCTTCAAACCGAGGGGAAAATGTAGCCTCGCACTCGCTTGGATCAGGCAAATAGTTCAGCATGTGCTCCTCACACCTCCTTGCCGCCTCCTTCAACCTTTCTTCTGATATCATAAGTTACCCTCCATCGCAGGATTCATTTTCATCTTGTACTGGCCTGAAAAAGATTTCAATAACTGCTTTTTCATACTCTGCCTCCTTCATGGGTTACGGAGCGCTTAAGCGGGTCGATCACAAATATCTCCCGTCCCAGCTTCCGGGCGTAATTCACGGTTGCTCCGGTACCGCTTCGAGATGTCCCGTTGTACACGGACAATAGAATGGTACTATGATCTACCAGGTAGCGGTTGCGTTTCAGCATACAATCCGGGGTGTATTCCTGGCTTACATAAATAACCTCACTGGCCTTTTTCAAAATGGCCTTGTACTGCTCCTGCGCGGAATCTGTCCACTTGATTTCTTGCCCCTTGCAGGGCAGAATACAATGGAGCTTCAATGAGGCATTACTCTTTTGCAGGTCAAGGACAATCCGCGCACTCCAGAGGTCTACGCCCAGGGCCATGCATGATAGGAAGTCTGTCACGCCCTGCTCTGCCAATGCCTGAATTTGTACGGCCAACACCCTTTTCAGCAGTACACAGTTTTGGTCAGCTTCGTTGTATTTCCAGGGGAAACTTCTGGGCCGGTGGCCAGAAAATGCACAGGCAGTTGGGTTCATAGGCCCTCCATTTCAAACAATCTGGACATTAAATCATCTACCCCGTTTTCTTTTTCCGCATAGGAAACCGCTGCATCCCCTTACTCGCTCCGGGTCCTGCTGATGTCTAAGAGGAACGTTCCTTTCTCACGGGAGGCATATTCTCGGATTTCAGTTACAAGCGATGTGGAGGATAAATCGCAAAGGCAAAGGTCGGATAGCTCTATCAGGTTGGCAATAAGGCCCAGCTTCTTTCCGACGTCGTCCTCTGTCTGCTCAACGTGGATCAAAGCGTCCCAGGGGCCGCAGATATCCGCAGGTATGCTATCGCCCTTCACACATAGCTCATGATCCGTTATGGATGCAATAAAATGCTTATCCAGGTTTGTTGATATCTGTTTCAAAACATACATAAAAGCTGAATGGGCCTCTGCTTCCTGAATGTAAAACTTTGTGACATTCAAATGTGTTTTCAAGAATCGAATAGTATCCTCAAAGCGGCACAGCGTTTCATAAGTTATCTCACCGGGAACAAAGATTGCGCAGGAACGTCCAGGGCGGGCTCCCTGTTGCCGGACCAATTGACGATAACGTTTGTCCATCTCCTGGCGAAGAGCTCTGCGGCCTTCGCGTATCAGAGCGTTTGCCCTGCCCACGGATACGCCCATCTCTCCCGCAATATCCTTTGGGCTTTTGCCCGCGCTCCAGCTCTGAAAAGCCTGGCCTCTTCTACCTGAAAGCGACGTGATATTTTCTTTAATTGCCTGCTCTGTTTCAGAATTTGTAAGGCTGATGGTTTCTAAGGAAGGATTCCTTGTGGCAAAATCCGGGAAGCGGTCTCCTGCACCCCAAAAAGCTTCATAAAGATATGAAATGAAATGAGATGGGTAGAATTTTGAATCATCCAATGCATCATGTCCTCGTAGGAAATGGAATCATCCGCTTTGCGTCTGCCCTTGGTGGCCACGAGAGGAACAACAACTCCATCAACTATACAACGAGATATGTCGGTAGACCCTTCCGCCATATATCTTTGGTAGTCCTCCCCACTAAGGACTTGGGCAATCGTTACCCGCTCAGGCCGGGATGCTTTTGCCTTTAATACGGCTTGCAGGCATATGTCGTAAAATCCGCCGTAATAATGCAGCAGAAATGTAACGTCCTCATTTTCCTCCAAAATATGATCCACCGCCGCCTGTACTCTATCATGTAAGTCCGCATCGTATATACCGTGGAAGCCACTATCCTTACTCAAAAAGAAACATACGGCCATGAAAAGCCTCCTTTTCAACAATTACACATTTTCGTCCACCTCAAACGGAAACAGGTCCGGCAGATCAACTTGAACACCAAGGTTTCCCTTCAGCACTTTTTGAATCCACATTAAACGGAAGCGAACAGATTCCGGCCGGACGCCAAGTTCCCTGGCAATGGTGGCGTTCCGCTTTACCGTCTGTTTTTTCTGGACCAGGATCAGGTCCTCATGGTTCAACATTCGTTTGGTCCCAAAACCAGAGACGTTTCCACGCTGAATGGCAAACTCCTTTAGCTCCTGATCGGAGGGCATGTCCCGCAGAAGCTCCGAGAGCTTCATGTATCCCTCCGTAAACGTTACCTCCAGGCCGCGAAGCCGACGCAGCGCTGGATGGTCCAACTCAATATAATCCGGGATGGGTCCCCGCTCAAACTTGGCTTTGATATTCTGGAACCGGCCTTCCACCTGATTCCGTGTAAGGCCCAGCACTTTTGCGGCTTCTTCATTGTCTATACCGTCCAAGCGCAGCTTTAAAATCTTTAAGCCGAGCCGGGATATGTGCGGCTTGACGGTCTTGCTGTATGGGAAAAGCTCCGCCAGGACCTCGTCAGAGGGTGGAGTCTCTAGTAGTTCAGAAATCAGAATCTTTTTGCTGTTTGCTTTCCGTGCTAAAAAGGTGTTTTCCATTATGTCCCCCCTGTTCCTCACAATAAGTTATTAGCGTATGGTTGCGCATGGTGTCTATGGTTAACTGCCCATAGATTCTCCACCCCCACTATGCCCAAATACGGGCATAGTGGGGATTTTTTACTGCTATCATGGAAAAATACCGCAAACAGGTATATTTCTGTGATAGCAGGGTGAAACGATGGCCGATAGATATTCAGAACTTCTTATATACAGAATATCATCGTTATGTCAAAGACGGGGCATTACATTATATCAATTATCTAAAATGAGTGGAGTCAGTCACTCGACACTCGATAATATCATCAACAGAAATACATTTAATCCGAGGATTAAGACCCTCCAAAAGATTGCAACTGCTTTTAACTTAACCGTTGCAGAATTTCTTGATTTCGAGGAACTAAATAACTTTTCTCTTGATGATGAGCTAGGGGACGAGTAATTGTATTATACACCAATAAGTTCGCTTTGACAACTTATATTTCGTCGCAGATCGGAACTTATAATAGTAAAATGCGAACTATGAGAGGTGAATGGCGTGACACATGATATGCAACTTCAATTTGGGGAGCGCATACGCAGTAGGCGGAGCGCTCTCAATTTTACACAAGAATATGTTTCAGATCAAATTGGTATCTCATTGCGCTTTTACCAAATGATAGAGCGCGGGGAGAAAAGTTTGTCGTTAGATACTCTAATTAACTTGTCCCAAATCTTGTCAGCTAGCATAGATTATCTCCTGTTTGGGGATTTACCTAATTCTCTCGAAAACCCTATTGCGGAGATTTTACATAGCCTTTCTCCTGCCCAGAGAACAGATGCCGTGAAGATTTTGACGTTGTATGCAAAAGCATGTAAAGATTCATAATATTACGATATGCGCTTTCTATAAAGCGGCTTTAAGTACATGATACCTAGCTACAAACAAATCCCCCATGCCAGACGGCATAGGGGGATTTTTGCAGTCACCGCTCCGATTTCTGTTCTCTATTCTGTTTTGGTTCCCCCGGCATCAAGCCGAGGATTTTGTCAACGTTCTGCTTCGCCGTCCGGTCGGAGGTCGTATCCTGCCGCGAAGCCCACTTGATTGACCAATATAGCGAACAACATTTTTGGTCATTATATCATACACTACATAAGATTGCGTTTTATTAGGAAAACACACTGTCAAAAGGATTTCATGCTTTGGCGGGGGTCAGCCCGCCTCGGCGGTGTCAGTGGTGTTGATTTCAATGTACTCGGCAATCTTGCGGAACTCGTCCGCGAACTTGAAATGAACGCTGATATTGCCGTTTTCGTAAACCTTGATATGGTCTACCAGCTCAA